>JAURHL010000135.1 GCA_030833305.1 Acidimicrobiales bacterium
CGCACAGCGAGCAATGCGTGCGACCCAGTCGGGAACTTATCCAGTAGGACACCTCGCCGACGATCGTGCCGTCGGCGTCGTACACGCCGATGAACTCATCGATGGGTGAGTTCATGCCCGGTTCGGGTTGTCGGACAGGTCGAATCCCATCGACGACCTCACCTCGTCCTTGGTCATTCGAATGACCTCATTGTCGGTGAGTTGCTGAAACTCGGCGAAAGTGGCCAAACCCATCGTGAGGGAGAAGATGCGACGCGTTCCTAGGTCAGCCTCGGCCTCCGACAGCCCGCGTAGTTCCATCAGGCGGCTCCGGAACGCGTCCCGGAGGAAGGTGGTCCGAGCACCCTCGACGAAATCCCGGTGGTGCATCTGCATGTAGTTGAACACTCGTACTGCCGCGCGCACCTCGGGACGCACGGCGATATCGGAATAGAACAACTCGCCGGTGTTCGCCAGATTCTCGAAGGTTTTCGTCACCACGGCCGCATAGAGGCCGCCCTTGCCACCGAACCATTCGGAGATGAGACGGTGCCCGTGCCCCGATTCCTTGGCGACATCACGCAACGTCACCTCGTGCGGGCCCTTGACCTCGAGCAATCGAATCGTCGCCGCGATGATGTTTGACATTCCCTCGGCGCGCGGGGTGGGGAGTGCTCGGTTCGATGCCACGGGGAAGTCTCACATCTCGAGATGAGGTGTCACATCATATGTCGGCGTCGAGACGCCACCACCCCGAGCACTCCGATCAGAGACGTCATGAACGCCAGCACCATGAGGCTGGGGGCGTCTGTTCCCGTGGCAGGAAGCTGCAGAGCGGTGCCCTGCACCTCGACCCCCAACCAGATCGCGATGGCGCGTCCGTCGCTGCCGACCATCTCGAGACGGATGCGGTGCGACCCCGTCGCGATGTTGGTGGGGATGGACGTCGAGGCATCGACGACGCCGGAAGAGTTCGCCGTGAACTGCCCGAGCACGGTGGGTGCGGAGAAGATCGTCGCTGTCACCGCGCTGCCTGGCTGAAGTCCGTCGAGATCCAACCCCAGTTGCGATCCGGGCGAGAGGGTGGGTGACCCGTTCGGGATCACTTGACCACCTCCGAAGTTCAGCGTGAAGTCGACCACGCCGACGCTTCCCGTGAACCGGCTTCCACCGGACCACGAGATGTTCGAGGACACGAGTTGACCATCGATGTACACCACGGAGCCGCCCGCGGGAACCGACGGACCATTCGCGTCGTTGGACGGCGTCTCGGGAGTGGTCGGTGTCGACGGGGTACTTGGTGTCGATGGTGTGCTCGGAGTGGGCTGACTCGGAGTTGCGCTTGCGTTGCACACATTGGTCGTGTGTTCCCACAGGAGGAAGGGTTTACCCTGCCCATCACAGATTCCCCAGACATCTGAAGTCGTCGACGGGTCGGCCCATCCGTCGACGATGCTCCATCCGGCCTCGTCGAAGAACGAGAACGACTTCATCGACAATGGCGAGGCAGGCTCGAAGTCGGGTTGAGGATCGAGTGGGGTTTCAGGATCCTGGTCCTGAATGAGTGACCCGATGGGATCCAGATTGGTGATCTCGGAGAGTCCATCCTCCCAGTACGAAGACAAGATTGATGAAGTCGATCCTCGACCGGCGAGCCCTCCGACGGCCGCGACTCCCTGGATCGAGGTGCTCGCGTATGAACTTTCGACAGCTACAGAGTCCAAATCGGCGCTATCTCTGATTGCGTGGCCAACGAGACCGCCTATTGCCAACGAAGAACTAGTGATCGAGCCGATGACATAGGAATTGCGAATCTCCGAATCCTCGAGCCAGCCGACCAGACCACCAATATCCTCTATTCCGTTGACCGTGCCATCGAAGTACGAGCGTTCGATGACCGTGGAACTGTAGGTGCACCCGACGAGACCACCGTTCCAACTGCTATCGGGCGCATCAATGACTCCGTCGAACGAAGACTCGACAATGGTGGTACTGGAAGCCTCCCCGACCAGACCGCCGTGACAGCCCGCTCCGCCGGTGATGGTGACGTTGCCCGAGCCCCTCACTTTGATGATCGTCGTGTCAACGGCAGATCGAATCAGGCCCGCGGTTGCATAGGCCCCCGACACCGAGACGTCGAATGCCAGGTTCTTGATCACGGCGTCGTGGGTGTGGGTGAGGAAAGCCGTTTCGCCACCGTCGATCTGCAGGCCGGTGATCGAGTGGCCGCGTCCGTCGTACGTGCCGGTATACGGAGATGTCGCCGAGGCGGGACCTTCCCACGGGGAATTCCAGGCGATGTTGCTGGTCTGAGCGTAATCGGATCCGAGACCACACACGCCGAGGCGGAAGAGTTCCAGATCGCCGGCGTTGGAGATCAGATACTCACCGTTGCTCGACGTGAGAGCGCAGTTATCGATGGTCACCAGTGCGCTGGTTATCGCTCCGTTGGCATCGGTTGCGCTGATGATCAGGGTCGGGCTCGCCCAGGTCGAGGTGGGTGTTCCGCTGAGGGCGCCCGTAGATGCGGAGAACGAGACTCCATTGGGAAGCGCACCCCCGATTTCGGTTGCCACGCGAAGCACCACCGGCTCGACGAGTCCGGTCTTGGTGAACGAGGGAGTTGAGGTGATCGCTCTACCTTGAAGAATGGTCGCAGTCGAGGAGGCCGTGAGAGACGGTGCTCCGGTGACGAATTCGAACGCCCCGGCGTCGCAGTTCGCACCCGAACGCGAGATTCCTCGTTGATCGAGGGTGGGACAGTTCGCTCCGGTGACCGCATCGATCGCCGAGCTTCCCGCGCCGATCGAGAACGTGGGAACGAGTCCACCCCACGGCGCGAGGAAACCAAGGTTCAGTGAACCGAGGGTGACCGGGGTTTCCCCGCTGGCCAGGCACGAGGCACTCGTCGACACGTTGTCGACCAGTGCCGAACCGTGCGGGCAGACGTCGTTGGAGGGCGACACCGAGGGCGTGTACGCGATGAGGCTCTGTTCCAGCGACACCACCCACGAGGTGTCTCCTTCTGCGGGAGCGAGATTGTCGATGAACGTGGATTGGGTTGCCAGAACGTCCGCGAACGATCCACTGATCGCTCCACCGTTTCGGGAAGCGGAGTTCCGAACAAAAGTGCTGTTGGTGATGGTCGATCTGGTGGAGTTGAACGCCACCGCGATGCCACCGCCGTCGATGCCACTGTTGTTGTAGAAGGTCGAGTTGGTCACGTTCAACGACCCGGTGTTGCCGGGCGATCCGATGAGAGCGATGCCACCACCGTGCTCGTCGGCACGGTTGTCGACGAAGAGCGAGTCGTCGACGTCGAGTGTCGCATTGGAGTTCATCCGGATTGCGGCGCCACTCTCGCCGCCTCCCGCCGCCCGTCCCTTGCGGAAGTGAAGCGCGTCGATCGTGACCGCGGTGCCTCCCGTGGTGATGTCGAGGATGCGGGTGCTACCCCCACCATCGAGGACGGGAAGAGTTGTACCAACGCCAGAAAGGGTCAGGTCCTTGTCCACGGTGATCGTTGCACCGATCGTGTAGGCGCCGGTGCAGATCCGTACCTCGTCGCCGGCGTTCGCTCCATCGATGGCGGTTTGAATGACTACATCGGTCGTGCCGACGTAACCGGGGTTGCCGCATCCGGTCCCCGACGACGCGGGGTTGGCGGCCGAACCGGAGGGGGCGACCCACCACACCTGGTGGCCGGTGGCCCGCACCGGAAGCGCGGTCACGAGGGAAGCTCCGATCACGAGTCCCACGGACAACAATTTTGAACCACCAGCAAGTCGACGCATGTCGGACCCTTTCACGAGTAGTAGCCATTGGCTATTAAAAATAGCCAATGGCTACTATAAGGAAGATCCAGTGGCTACTCAAGGTGAAACTTCGGCCGGTCATCGATTGTGAGGTCAGGCGGGCACGGATCGCCTTGGATACGGTCGGGCTGGTCAACGTCCGGTAGCTGGGGGTCCGATGTCCGACCACGTTCGAATCGATCCGTCTCGTTTCGTGCCCGTGGGCCGGGTGAGCGAGCGATTCCAGTCGTACAACATCGAGATGGCCGAGATCACCGGCGGCACCTTCTGGCGCCCATACACCGAGGCCCAGGTGCGCGGGGTCGAGCCGGTCACCTTTGCCAGCGAATCCTCCGGCGGTGACGGTGAGGGCTCGGCCGCCTTCGCCCACGTGGGTTCCCTGACCGCTCCGGTGGATCCGGTGTGCCTCTCGGGTGCGCGCGTGCGCACCTTGGCTCGGGCGTTGGGACCGGTACACGTGCGCGTGAGTGGCTCGTGGGCCTCGCACACCTGGTTCGACGTCACCGGTGAACAGGAGGGTTCGGCCCCCGACGGCTACCACGCGGTGTTGCGCCGTCATCAGTGGGACGGTCTCATCGACTTCGCCCGAAGCGTGGGTGCCGACCTGGTGACGTCGATGGCCAACACCGCGGGTGCGCACCTCTCCGACGGCTCGTGGGACCCGGCGAACTCACGCGCTTTCCTCACGTACACGCTGGAGCACGGGCTGAACGTCGCCGGTGCCGAGTTCATGAACGAACCCGATCTGGCCACGCTGCACGGCGCACCAGCGGGATACACCGCCGCCGACTACCGACGCGACGTGGCCATCTTCGCGTCGATGTTGCGTGACGTGGCGCCTGAAGCGCTGTTCATCGGCCCCGGTGCGGCGATGGCGCGCATGCCGGGTGCGGCTCCGTTCCCACACCTGCCCATCGACGACTTGATGCTCGGACCGGCTGGGCCACCCGACGTGTTCAGTTACCACTTCTACAACGGGCTCAGCGAGCGTGGTGGGGGACTGCACCACACGCCCGCCGAACAGGTGTTGACCGAGGAATATCTCGCCCGAACGGAGAGAGCGGCTCAGGGATTCGCCGCCGTGCGCGACGATCATGCTCCGGGTGCGCCGATGTGGCTCACCGAAACGGCCGATGCGGCCTATGGCGGTAGCACGTGGGCCCCCACCTGGTTGGACGT
Source organism: Acidimicrobiales bacterium (assembly GCA_030833305.1). Taxonomy (GTDB): domain Bacteria; phylum Actinomycetota; class Acidimicrobiia; order Acidimicrobiales; family Ilumatobacteraceae; genus Casp-actino8. The sequence continues at coordinate 4,974 of JAURHL010000135.1, forward strand.
ACCGCGCTACGTGGATCAACTCGGTCGACTCGCGCGCAACGGCGTGGAGTGCGTGATGCACAACACCTTGTGCGCCAGCGACTACGGAATGTTGGACAGCCGCACCCACGCACCACGCGCGAAGTATTGGGCGGCCTGGATGTGGGCGCGCTTGATGGGCACCGAGGTGTTCGACTCCGGCGTTCCGATGCGCGAGGGACTCCATGTGTACGCACACGATCGTCGTGGCGGTGCGGGCCATGCGATGGTGTTGATCAACAACTCCCGCACCGAGTCGACACACGTCGACCTGACGTCCCGAGCGACTGCGTACGTGTTGACTGGACCGGAGCTGCGGGGCCTCGAGGTGCACTGCAACGGCCGACCGTTACGGATGATCGACGATCACACCATGCCCGAACCGGTGGGCGTCACGGTGGAGGGCATGCTCGTTCTGCCCCCCGTGAGTGTCACGTTCGTGACGCTCGATCTC
>JAURHL010000136.1 GCA_030833305.1 Acidimicrobiales bacterium
AGGCGATCCCCTTTGCCATCACCAAGATGTCTGGCTCAACGTTCTGGTGCTGCACTGCGAACATCTTGCCGGTGCGACCGAAGCCGGTCTGCACCTCGTCGATCATCATCAGCATTCCGCGCTCGTCGCACAGTTGCCGAATGCCCCGCAGGTACTCCGCGGACGCGGGAATGACGCCGCCCTCGCCCTGCACCGTCTCGATGAGCACGGCCGCGCACGAGGCATCGATCGTCGCCCGCAACGCGTCGAGGTCCCCGAACGGCACGTGACGAAACCCGTCGGGCATGGGCTGGAACGGTTCGTGCTTGGCGGGCTGACCGGTGGCGGCCAACGCGGCCAAGGTGCGACCGTGAAAACTGCCCAACGCACTGACCACCACGTGCCGTCCGCGACCACCGAACTTGCGCGCCAACTTGATGGCGGCCTCGTTCGCTTCGGCACCGCTGTTGCAGAAGAACACCTGACCGCTGGCACCGGTGGCCTCGCGCAGCAAGGTGTTCACCGCGACGGCGGCCGAGGTGGCCGAGTCGTTGGCGAAGAAGTTGCTGACGTGGACGAGCCGGTTCATCTGTTCGCTCACGGCGGCGGCCACGACCGGATTCGCGTGTCCGAGCGACACCACGGCAATACCCGACAGGAAATCCAGATACCGCTTGCCGTTCGAGTCGAACAGCTCGGTTCCGCTCCCCCGCTCGAACATGACCGCCGGTGCGCCGAACACCGGCATGAACGGACACCTATCGAGCCCGGCGGTGTCGAAAGCGTGGGAACTCATGATGGGACCTTCTTGTAGGCGCTCTCGACCATGGTGCCGATGCCGGCGTCGGTGAAGAGCTCGAGCAACAGGACGTGCGGAATGCGACCGTCGAGGATGTGGGCCCGCCGAACGCCTCCGCGCACGGCGCGCACGCAACTCTCGACCTTGGGGATCATTCCCCCGGCGATGGTTCCGTCGGCCATGAGAGCGTCCAGTTCGTCGGGGCTGGTCTGACGAATGAGGCTGGTCGGATCGTTCACCACGCGTCGTAGACCTTCGATGTCGGTGAGGTACACCAACTTCTCGGCCCCCAACGCCTCGGCGATGGCGCCGGCCACGGTGTCGGCGTTGATGTTGTATGCCTGACCGCTGGCGTCGGTTCCGATGGTGGCCACGACCGGAATGAACTCGTCGTCGAGCAAACGGTGAAGAATGCCGGGGTTGATTCGGTCGACCTCGCCGACGAATCCGAGGTCGGGATTCTTGGCCGAGGCGGTGATCAACGAGGCGTCCTCCCCGCTGACGCCCACGGCGAAACGACCGTGCACGTTGATGGCCGCCACGATCTGGGGATTGACCTGACCGCTCAACACCATGCGGGCGATGTCGACCGTCTCGGAGTCGGTGACCCGCAAGCCGTCGCGGAACTCGGTGACCTTGCCGAGTCGCGTCATGAGATCGCTGATCTGTGGTCCGCCACCGTGCACCACGACGGGCTTCAGACCGACGAGTCGCATCAACACGATGTCCTCGGCGAACAATGCCAAGGCATCGGATTCGGTGGCTCCGGCCAATGCGTTGCCTCCGTACTTGACGACCACCGTCTTGCCGGCGAACCGCCGAATGTACGGCAGGGCCTCGATGAGAACCTGAGCGGTCGTTGCGGGATTGCTCATGGCCACATCCCGACCGACGAAAGTCCCGTCGACTCGTCGAGGCCCAACGCCACGTTCGCAGCCTGCACGGCACCGCCCGACGCGCCCTTTGTCAGGTTGTCGAGAGCGGAGATCACGATGACGTGTCCCGTACGCGCGTCGACCCGTGCGGTGATGTGCACCGCGTTGGTCCCAAGGGTCGCCTTGGTGGACGGCGAGCGTTCCGAGACCACCACGAAGGGCTCGTCGGCGTAGAAGTCGGCGAGGGCGTTCAAGAGTTCGTCGGTGGACGTGGTCGACGCCGGCGTGGCGTAACACGTCGCGAGGATGCCCCGGTTCATGGGCGCGAGGTGCGGGGTGAACAACAACTGTGCACCGATCTGATCCTGCATCTCGGGTGTGTGCCGGTGATCGAGCAATCCGTAGGCGTTGAAGTCCTCGTTGACGGATCCGAACAAACTGCCGTGCTTCAACGCCCGACCGGCCCCGGACACACCGCTGGCGGCGTCGACGATGATGCCCGAGTTCTGCACCAGTCCACGCCGCACCAACGGCGCCAGACACAACGTGGCCGCGGTGACGTAACAACCCGGTGTGGCGACCAAGCGCGCAACCTTCAAGGCATCGCGATGCAACTCGGGAAGTCCGTAGACGGCCTCGGCCAGCAACGCGGGTTGGTCGTGCGCGAATCCGTACCACGTCGGGTACACCGAGGCGTCCTTCATACGGAAGGCGGCCGACAGGTCGACGACGCAACCGACCTTTCCCACGAGCGCCGGCGCGATGGCCATGCTCGCTTCGTGGGGCAGACCCAGGAAGACCACGTCCAGGCCGGTGGCGGCGGCCACCACCGACGAAAGATCGGACGGACCGAAGACCAGTTCGGGATACCGGGCCGCCACGCTCGGATACAGGTCGGCCACCCGGGTTCCGGCCTGGGTGTCGCCGGTGGCCATGACCAGTTCGAGACCGGGGTGGCCGGCGATGAGACGCATCAGTTCGACCCCGGTGTACCCGGAAGCGCCGATGATGCCGGCCCGCCGGGGGGCGGTCGCGGAGGGGACTGACGAGTTGGACGCGGCCATACGTATGATCATACGGACCCATGTATGGGAATACAACGATGGCTGTCGGGGGCCCCGCCGTGGGAGCATGATCGGGTGAGTTCGGGATTCTCCCTGCCGTCCACCCGTGGGCGCCTATTGGTGGCCGCGCCACCCCTGAGTGATCCCCACTTCGACCGCACCGTGGTGTTCATGTTGGACCACAACGAGGGTGGGGCCCTCGGGCTGGTCATCAATCGGGTCACCGGGGACTTGGATGTCGAGATCGACGCCTGGATGCACCTGATCGAACCCCGGGTGCTGCATTGTGGTGGTCCGGTCGACCCGCAGGCTCTGATCGGTCTGGGTCTCGTTCCCTCCACCACCCCCGACGGGCAGGTGATCGAGTCGGTGGAATGCATCGAACCCGTCGACCTGGACGAGGACCCGACCGCCATGGACACGGCCCCGACCAAGGTGCGGGTGTTCAACGGGTACGCCGGCTGGGGTCCGCAACAGCTGGACGGTGAACTGGAGATGGGCGCCTGGATCGTCGTGCCGGCGCTGGCCAGTGACGTGTTCACCACCGATCCCGACGGTTTGTGGCGCACGGTGCTCGCGCGTCAACGGGGCGAGGTGTCGTGGTTGGCGGACTGTCCCGCGGACGCGTCGCTCAACTGACGGGTTCACGTCCGACTCCGGCGCGAATTCAGAAAAACATTTTCTCATCTCGACGACGATCTGTACGGCACACTGATGGTGATGGCAACGAAGAAAACCGCTCCCACTGTGGCGGCCGCACTCCCCGACCGCATCCGTGCCAGTGCGCTCGAGGACATTCGAAACTTCGGGATTCTCGGACTCCGGGTCACACGGGTGGCCAAACGTGCCAACTGTTCGGTGACCCAGATCTACCGACACTTCGACGACCGCGACGGTCTGCTGGCCGACGTGCTGGCGCTCATCTTCGAGGAAATCGCCACGAAGAACATCGAAGCGTCGTTGGCCGCCTTGTCGTCGATGGCGTCCATCACCGTCCCCGACATCGTCGGCATCCTTCCGCTACCCAGCAAGGTCGCCGATCGCGAAGAGTCGTTGTTGCGCTCGCAGATTCTGGCCGTGGCCACCGTGAACAAAGTGTTGCGGGATCGATTGGCCGAGATCGCCCAAACCGTGTGGCCCCGGTGGGTGGAGGCCTGCGACATCGTCGATCGGCGACTGGCTCCCGGCGAGTCGTTCGACCGGCGCGTGGTGTTCGTCGTGTTGATGAACTCCAACCTGTTCTACAACTCGCTGTTGGACGACAACGCCATCACCGACGACGAATACCGCCGGTTCATGATCGACGCCTTCCGTATGAGGCCCCACACGAACTAGCGAAGTTGCGCGCCGAGCTTCTTCGCGCCGGCGATGCACTTCTCGCGCACCTCGGCCACGTCGGCATCGGTGAGCGTGCGATCGTTGGCCTGCAAACGCAGACGGAACGCCAAACTACGCGACTCCGCCGACGCGTCGGTTCGGTACACGTCGAACAGCGCGATGTCCACCAACAACGCGCCGGCGTTCTGACGCAACGACTTCTCGATCTTCTCGGCCGTCACCGACGTCGGCACGGTGAACGCCAGATCGATGTCGCTGGAGGGGAACCGACTGGTCGGTTTCCATTGCGCCACCTTGGGTTCGGAGGCCAGCAACAACGAGAGGTTCACTTCCAGAATCGCCACCCGCTGCGAGATGCCGTAGGCGTCGAGCACGTCGGGATGCACCTCACCCACGATGCCCACCACGTCTCGGCCGGCCGACAGGGTGGCCGAACGCGTGGGATGCAGGCCCGCCGACACCACGGACTGATCGAGTCGGGCACCCCAACCCATGGCGGAGGCCAACTCGCGCCACACGGCGACCGCGGCCGGCGCCTCACGTCCGGCCAACACCACCGCCAACACCTCGTGTTCGGCCGGCAACACGTCGTCGCTCGGCGGATACACGTGACCGACCTCGAACAACGCGACTCCCGGACGACGGTGCGACTCGTTGAACGCGACGGCCTTCAAGAGCCCGGGTCGCAACGAGGTGCGCAACACGTCGTCACCCACCGCCAACGGATTCAGCAAGCGCACGGCTACGTTCGGCAAACCGGCGCGGTCGAGGTCGCCGTCGGTGAGGAACGGGTGCGGCATGGCCTCGCTGACGCCCAGACCGAGAACGACGTCGCGAACGCGACGCCGACGTTGCTGCACCGGCGACAGCCCACCGGGTTGGGTGGACTTGGGAACCGTGGCCCCGAGGCGCGAGTAGCCGTAGTGGCGGGCGACTTCCTCGATGATGTCGACCTCGAGCGTGCAGTCGGGGCGCCACGTGGGGACGGTGACCGAGATGGTGTCACCGTGCAACGCACCGACGAAACCCAACGGAGCGATGAGCGAGATGATCTCCTGGGCGCTGAACTGAGCGCCCAACAGGGCGCCGACGCGCGTGGGACGGACGTCGATCACGACCGGTTTGGGCAGATGCTCGGTGCGGGCGTCCACCGCGCCCTCGTGCACCACCAGATCGGGGCAGGTGAGACGCAACAACTCGATGAATCGCGACACGGATGCATCGATGCCGTACGGATCCATGCCGCGTTCGAAACGGCCCGTGCAAACGCGGGCAAACGCCAGCAAGTCACGATGTCGGGGGTTCATGTTCGCCTGAATTTTGAACACAAACGCCGAGAACTCGTTGTCTAGTGGTTGCGGCTCACCCGCCAAATTTTG
>JAURHL010000137.1 GCA_030833305.1 Acidimicrobiales bacterium
CGTCAGGTGCGGGCCCGTGGTGTCCAGGATCGTGTAGTCGTCGCCGCGTCGCAATCGCAATGTCACTTCGCCCGTCACCGCTGAACCGACCCAACGCATGATTGGCTCGCGCAACATCAGGCTCTGCGGATCGAACCAGCGACCCTCGTACAACTTGCGTCCCAGCCGCCGACCCATGGTTCGGTAATTCTCGATCGTGTCCTCGTTGTGGATCGCCGACACCAGTCGCTCGTACGCGACGTGCAGCAGGGCCAGGCCGGGCGCCTCGTAAATGCCGCGACTCTTGGCCTCGATGATGCGGTTCTCGATCTGGTCGCTCATCCCCAGCCCATGACGACCGCCGATGCGGTTCGCCTCGTGCACCAACTCCACCTGGTCGGGGAACTCGCGGCCGTTGATCGCCACCGGCCAGCCTTCTTGGAATCGAACCGACACGGTCTCGGCGGCGATCTCCACACTCTCGTGATAGTGGGCCACACCCATGATCGGCTCGACGATGTCCATCGACGTCGACAACTCCTCGAGCAACTTTGCCTCGTGCGTCGCCCCCCAAATGTTCGCGTCCGTGCTGTAGGCCTTCTCTTTGCTCGCCCTGTACGGCAACTTGCGCTGTTGCAGGAAATCGCTCATCTCGGTGCGTCCGCCGAGTTCGTTCACGAACGTCTCGTCGAGCCACGGCTTGTACACCCTCAGTCGCGGGTTCACCATCAACCCGTACCGGTAGAAGCGCTCGATGTCGTTGCCCTTGTAGGTGGAACCGTCGCCCCAGATGTCGACACCGTCGTCCTGCATGGCTCGCACGAGCAATGTGCCGGTCACCGCTCGACCGAGCGGCGTGGTGTTGAAGTAGGTCTTGCCGGCCGTCGTGATGTGGAAGGCTCCGCATTGCAGCGCCATCAAACCCTCGCGCACCAACTCGGCACGGCAGTCCACCAGCCGCGCCACCTCGGCCCCGTACTGTTTGGCGCGGTCCGGGATACCCGCCAGATCCGGCTCGTCGGGCTGACCAAGATCGGCGGTGTAGCAGTAGGGAATCGCGCCTTTTTCGCGCATCCAAGCGACGGCGGCCGAGGTGTCGAGGCCCCCGGAGAAGGCGATTCCGACGCGTTCACCGGCGGGCAGGGAGGTGAGGACCTTGGCGGACATGGAGAATGACGTTACCGGTCGTGTGCGTTCGCCCTCGCGAATATTGCGGGCGCGAACATAGGGTTCCGGCAATGGAGCAGAGACGAGGCGGTTCGCTCAACATGGACGGGGGGATCCACGAGATCCCGATCGCCGGCGTCACGGGCCGACTCTGGGTGTGTGGGAAGCATCGAATCGCTCCGAACCCCGAAGAAGTCCTGTCGACCACCTCGGCGACGCACGTGGTGTGCCTCGTGAAGGAATTCGAGTTGAAGGATCGTTTCGACGAATACATCGTGTGGTTGCGAGAGTCCGGTCGGGCGACATGGGCGCCCACGAGTGATTTCGGCTTCGATCCACTGGACCGGGTTCTCCCGTTGTTCGAAAGTGTTTTCGCTCGTATGAACGTCGGCGAATCGGTGATCGTCCACTGTGGGGCGGGCTTGGGACGCGCGGGGACGTTCGCTTCGGCGCTGTGCGTGATGGCGGGCATGGACGTCGACGACGCGGTGGCCCACGTTCGTCGTCATCGTCCCGGCGCCGGACCCGAAGTGGGGGAGCAGCGAGCGATTCTCGAGGAATTGGCCGCCCGTCTCGATCGCTGATCCGTCGCGTCGTCGATACTCAATCGTGAACGCGTGCGCTCAGCGCAGCGACACCGGCGAGTGCGGCCGCCGTGGCCAACGCGGCGAGCACCACCGCCGAACCCGGCGAGTCATGTCTGTCGATCAGTGCCAGTACGGCCAACTCGACACCTACCCCCCATGCGCACCAGTGGATCCTCGGACCACGCAACAACGACAGCACCGTCGACACGACGATCGGTCCGATCAGGAGCAACCCGAGCGCAAGCAGAACCGGAGCGGACCAACGCTCCTCGTCCGCCCACCACAACGGACGGCCGATCAGGTCCGAGGAGATGGCCACCGCCACCACGCCCAACGACAACAAGATCCAAAAGACGGCCAGAACACGGGACCAAACCGGGTGCACGCGCACCATGGTGTCGGGAGGCTCCTCCATCGCCCCGAAACTACTGCCGTCGAGCCGTCGCCGACGCCCGCCGATAACTTGATCTGGTGACCCAGACGGCGCACTTCCGGAAGCTCTCGCTCTTCTTCCCCATGTGGAACGAACAGGAGTACATCGGACGCACCCTCGCCGCCGCCCACGAAGCCTGCGCGATGCTCATCGAATTGGGGGAGATCGCGGACTACGAGGTCATCATCGTGGATGACGCATCCACCGATGACACACCCCGGTTGGCCGACGAAGCGGCAGCGGCCGATTCGCGGGTGAAGGTGGTGCACCACCCCAAGAATCGAAAGCTCGGTGGATCCATCAAGACCGGCTTCGCCACGGCGACCGGTGACCTGGTGCTGTACACCGATGCCGACCTGCCTTTCGACATGGGCGAACTGAAGCGGGCCTGCCGCATCATGCGTCTGTACGAAGCCGACATCGTGAGCGCCTACCGGCTCGATCGTACGGGCGAGGGTTACGTGCGCACGATCTACTCGTTCTTCTACAACGCCCTGGTGCGGGTCTTCTTCGGCGTCAAGATGCGCGACGTGAACTTCGCCTTCAAGTTGTGCCGGGGACGAATCTTCGAGCACATCGAACTGGAGAGCGAAGGCTCGTTCATCGATGCCGAGCTGGTGATTCGGGCCAACAAACTCGGGTATCACATCGTGCAGTTCGGGGTGGACTACTTCCCCCGCACCCGAGGCGTCTCCACCCTCTCGTCGCCGAGCGTGATCGTCAAGATCCTTCGTGAAATGCGCCACTTGCGGAGCGAACTACGGGCGATCGAGCCCGTCGTTCGACGCTGACCTGAACGTGCCCAATCGTCACCGGTAGCCTTGCGCCGTGGCGATGGACCCCGACTACTCCCGATCGCGTCGCCCACTGGTCGACCCGAACTCCCCGGTTCACCGTTGGATTCCCGCGATCGGAGCCGCCGCGGTGTTGCTCGCGGTCGTCGTTGTCGGTGTGGTGACGTCCGGAGGTGGTGGCTCGTCGACGCCACCCACCTCCACCATCAATCAGGTCGTCACCGGTAGCACGAATGTTCCGGTGACCAAACTGCCGCTCACTCAGACGTATGGTCGCGGGGCGGCGGGTCCCGAAATCAAGCTCATTCAGGATCGCCTCATCGAGTTGAAGTTCGACCCGGGTGTTCCTGACGGTGCCTTCGGAGAACGCACACAGCAAGCGGTCTGGGCCTTCGAAGCACTCGTGATGGGCGTACCGAGCGACCAACTCACCGGCAAGGTGGATGCCGAGATGTGGAGTCGGATGCAGGACCCCATCACCATCGCGCCCCGTCGTCCGAATTCGACTCCGAATCACACGGAGATTTACCTTCCGCAACAGGTGCTGATCGTCTTTCAGGCGGACGTTCCGGTTTTGATCACGCACATCTCCTCGGGCGACAACCAGGAATGGTGCGAGGTTGTGAAGATCTCCCCGGGTGAACGGGGCAACGAAGACGGCATCGAGCCGATCGAGAAGGGTGTCTGCGGCTTGTCCTGGACTCCGGGTGGAGTCTTCAAGTACTACCGCATGGTTCTCGGGCGCCGCGAGAGCCAATTGGGCGGCATGTACAACCCGGTGTACTTCAACTACGGCATCGCGGTTCACGGGGCCCACGAAGTTCCCGATTTTCCGGCATCGCACGGGTGCATCCGTATCCCGATGCACATCTCGGACTACTACCAATCCTTGGTGGCCAAGGGTGATCAGGTGTTCGTGTTCGACGGTGTGAAAGAGCCCGAGGAGTACGGCGCTCAGGTGCCTCGATTCAATTGGCCGGATCCGAACTACACCACCACCACGTCGACCACCACGACCATGGCGCCCAAACCCACCACCACGCTGGCGCCTCCGGTCACCACGCTTCCCGCACCGCCACCCGCGACGTCCACGACGCTTCCCGTACCATCGGGCTGATGATCAGGCGGCGAAGCAGCCGTCGGATCCGAACAACACGCCCTGACGAAACGCATCGACCTTGTCGAACGGGGAGCCCATCGACGGGGATCCCTCGGAGTCACCGAGAAGCAACGCCGTGCGAATCGCCTCGTCGAGATCACCCGGAGAGAGAACGATTCGAGGCGTGGTCTCCGAATCGGGCACCACGGGATCGGAGTTGAACGGCAAGATGTCGCCGGACCACATGCCGACGAGACAATCGTTCAGCAGTGCCCGCTCCGGTCCGTCGAGGTTCGAGTCGCCCGCCACCTGCACTGCTTCGGCGTAGCCGAGTCCGATCAGATACGCGACCGCGAAGTCGCCGGGGATCTGGTCGTAAAACTGACGCGCCATGGGCGAGGAGATCATCACGGTGTTGTCGCCGGGACACCACGCGACTCCGATGGTCACGAGGTTCGTGTCGCCCGTGTCGCATTCGACGTCGCGTGAGTCCGCGAGCCGAAGATCGGGCGCGGACCACTCCGCACCGACGTCGACCAGGGCCTCCCAGTACACCCGCAAGTCGTCGCGCATCGAGGTGAACATCTCGTCCCCGAAGGGGAAGTCACCCGGATTGGGGCGGGACAATTCCTCGAGTGTGAAGCCGAATTGCAGAGGTACCGGTTCGTTCGATTCGTAGTCCGCGCAGGAGACGACTCCTCCGGTGAAACCGTCCTGAAAGGCGCTGACCCGATCGAAGGCCGATCCGTGCGCGGCCGGATCGTACGCGGTACTGCCCGGTGCATCCCCGATTTGAATGAGACCTAGCAGGGCTCCCGTGATGTCGGATTGGCTGAACGTGTATCCGTTCAGCCCGTCACTTTGCACGTGACCGGCCCACGCCCCCGCGAAGCAGTCCGCTTGCAACTCGAGCGTGGTGTTGACGAAGGAATACAGGGTGTCCCGTCGCGCGGTCGACTGAATCGCATGACCCCATTCGTGGGCCATGATCACCGCTATGGACGCCGGACCGAACTCATCGGCGAACTCGGGAAACAAGCCCTCGTCGTCGTAGACGATGAAGTCGCCCTCGTCGCAGTAGAAAGCGTTGTCGCGGACGTCCTCGTAATCGCCGACGAACTGGCAACCGTTCGGAAGCTCCGATTCTCGATCCGAGTACGCCGGGTGAACGCCTCCCTCCAGTCGGACGTATCGACCTCCGTAGGCAACCTCGTAGTTCTCTTCCCAAAATTTTTCGATGTCCTCTATGGCATCGATCAGGAAGCGGTCGTAAGGACGGCCCGGTTTGCCCGGATCCAGTGGGAAACCATTCTCGAAGTCACCGGTGGGAATCCGGCTTCGGGACCCATCGAGCAACTCGCCGCT
>JAURHL010000138.1 GCA_030833305.1 Acidimicrobiales bacterium
GGCCGCGTCACCAAGATCATCAAGTGACCGGAGACTGACGTGCCCAGAAACGACAAGCGGGTGAAGATCACCCTCGAGTGCACCGAGTGCAAGCGACGGAACTACATCACCATCAAGAGCAAGATCAACGACCGTGAGCGGCTCGAGATGAGCAAGTACTGCAGCCACGATCGCAAGCACACCATGCACAAGGAGACGCGCTAGGCACCACCTGCGTCTGAGGGCAGTAGCTCAGCTGGTAGAGCATCGGTCTCCAAAACCGACGGTCGGGGGTTCGAATCCCTCCTGCCCTGCTCAGCGCAGACACCAAGCGCATTGAAATCGCGAGACACAGCGAACGAGAAACAGAGAACACTCCATGGCGATGGATCTGAACCGGGAACAGAAGCGCACCCTCAAGAAGATGGGTGCTCTCGACGAGCAGGGCAACCCTGCGCGTCAAGCCCGCACGCCCGGCGCCAAGGACGACCGAGTCGGCCCCACCCAGTACATCCGCGAGGTTCGCGAGGAGATGAACAAGGTGGCGTGGCCGAAGTGGCCCGAAGTGCGTCGTTACTCGATAGTCGTCCTCGTCACCGTGGCCCTGTTCACGGCCCTCATTGGTGTCGCCGACACGGGTATCGGCTTCCTCACGGATTGGCTCTACGAGAACTGATGAACGACGAGATGAACATGAACGAGAACGAATCTGAGATCGAGGTCATCGACCTCACCAGCGACGAGTCCGCCACCGAGTCCGGTGACGCCGAGACTTCCGAAACCGAATCCGGTGACAGCGGTGAGGTGCATCCGTGGCGTCGCCCCGGTCAGTGGTTCGTGGTTCACACCCAGGCCGGTTACGAGAAGAAGGTAAAGGCCAACCTCGAGGCGCGCATCCAGTCGATGAACGTCGAGGACCGCATCTTCGAAGCGGTCATCCCCATGGAGGACGTGGTCGAATTCAAGAATGGTCGCAAGCAGACCGTTCAGAAGAAGGTCTTCCCCGGCTACTTGCTCGTGCGTTGCATCATGGACGACGAGAGTTGGTACTGCATCCGTAACACCCCCGGTATCACCGGTTTCGTCGGCCAGAGCCAGAAGGGCCAGAAGCCCACGCCGTTGTCGCGCCGTGAGGTCGACACCTTCTTGTCGGCCAAGGGCGACGGTCAGGAAACCGCCAATCGTCGCAAGCCCAAGCTCGAGTACGAGGTGGGCCAGGGCGTGCGCGTGAAGGAAGGCCCGTTCGCCGATTTCTCGGGTCAGGTCGCCGAGATCAACGCCGATCACATGAAGTTGAAGGTGCTCGTGAACATCTTCGGCCGCGAAACAATGGTCGAAATGGACTTCAGCCAGGTCGCCAAGCTCTAAAACGCCCGTACACTGCTCGCTCTCACTCGAAGGGAAACGCCCCATGGCGAAGAAGAAACTCACCGCGATCGTCAAGATCCAGATCCCGGCCGGCAAGGCCACCCCGGCCCCGCCGGTCGGTACCGCGCTCGGACCGCACGGCGTCGGAATCATGGATTTCGTGAAGGCGTACAACGCCGCCACCGAGAGCCAGGTCGGCACCATCATTCCCGTCGAGATCTCGATCTTCGAGGACCGTTCGTTCACCTTCATCCTGAAGACCCCGCCCACGCCGGTGCTGTTGCGCCAGAAGGCCGGTCTGGACAAGGGCAGCCAAACCCCCGGCAAGGCCGTGTGCGGTTCGGTGACCGAAGCCGACATCGAAGAAGTCGCCAAGATCAAGATGCCCGACCTCAACGCCTACGACCTCGAGGCCGCCAAGATGCAGGTCCGTGGAACCGCGCGTTCCATGGGTCTCGTGATCAAGTAACACCAACAACGCCTGGACCGGGATCACCTCGCCCGGCCGGCTCGACACCCCACCGGAGAAGCACCGGGGGAGAGGGAGACAGACATGTCCGGCAAGAAGTACGACGATGCGGTGAAGCGTTACGACCGTGATCAGGTCTTCAGCCCCACCGAGGCCTTGTCCTTGGTGAAGTCGATGGCTCCGGCCAAGTTCGACGAGACGATCGAGATCGCCATTCGACTCGGTGTCGATCCCCGTAAGGCCGAGCAAGCCGTGCGCGGAACCGTTGCTCTGCCCTCGGGAACGGGCAAGAACATTCGCGTGGCCGTGTTCGCCACCGGCGAGGCCGCCGAAGAGGCGCGCAAGGCCGGCGCCGACCTGGTGGGCGCCGACGATCTCGCCGCCGAGATCGAGAAGGGCAACTTCAACTTCGATCTGGCCATCGCCACCCCCGACATGATGCCCCTCGTCGGTCGCTTGGGTCGTACCCTCGGACCGCGTGGCTTGATGCCGAACCCCAAGACCGGCACGGTCACCCAGGACGTCGGTCGCGCCGTCGGTGAGTTCAAGGGCGGCAAGGTGGAGTACCGCACCGACCGTTACGGCAACGTGCACGTGCAGTTGGGCAAGGTCAGCTTCTCGGTCGAGCAGATCGAAGCGAACTTCCGCGCGGTGCTCGACGAGATCCAGCGCGCCAAGCCGGCGTCGGCCAAGGGTCGTTACTTGCGCAAGATCTCGGTGTCGTCGACCATGGGCCCCGGCGTCAAGGTCGACCTCAACCGTCTGCGTCCCGAGACCGTTTGAGTTCGTGAGGCAAAGCGGGAACGCCCCGTTAGCCTCGACCCCACAATCGAAACTGCTTGCCAGAGACAGTCGGTCGGCCTTCGGGTCGTGAAAGAACCCTCGGGTTCGCCAACCGAGGCGGAGACTGCACGGAGCCTTTCGCTCCTCGTGGTGCCCGCATCTGCGAGCCCCGAGTTGAAGCGAAAGGAGGAAAACACGTGGAGAATCCCCGTCCCGACAAGGTTGCGACCGTCAGCGAGATCGCCGAAAAGATGTCCGGCGTCGAGGTCGTGTTCGTCACGGAGTACCGCGGTCTGACCGTGGGTGCCCTGGCCGAACTCCGCGGTGCGTTGCGCACCGTGGGCAGCGAGCACAAGGTGTACAAGAACACCCTGGCTCGTCGTGCCGCCGCCGACACCGGTAACTCGGCTCTCGTCGATCTCTTGGTCGGCCCGAGTGCCCTCACGTTCGTCAGCGGTGATGCCGCGGCGACCGCCAAGGCTCTCAAGGAGTTCAGCAAGACCAATCCGCTGCTCGTCATCAAGGGCGGCGCGCTGGCCGGAAAGCTGCTCACCGCCAAGGATGTCGAAGCTCTCGCCGACCTGCCGTCGCGCGACGTGCTGCTGGCTCAGCTGGCCGGAGCCATTCAGGCCCCGCTCGTCAAGACCGCCGGACTTTTGCAGGCATTGCCCCGCAACATGGCCTACGGCCTCAAGGCACTACTCGACCAGAAGGCTGCATAAGCCCAGGTCACACGCAAGAAAAACAGTCAATTCACACATTCACGATCCCGAGCAACTCGCCGGGCACAATCACAGGAGAAAATCACAATGGCTCTCAGCAAGGAAGAGATCCTGGACGGCATCGCCGCCCTCACCGTCATCGAATTGAAGGAACTGCTCGACGCGTTCGAGGAGAAGTTCGGCGTGACCGCCGCTGCCCCCGTGGCCGTGGCCGTCGCGGGTGGCGCCGGAGCGGCTCCGGCCGCCGCTGCCGAGGAGAAGGATGAGTTCGACGTCATCCTGACCGACGCCGGTGCCCAGAAGATCCAGGTCATCAAGGTGGTGCGCGAGCTCACCAACCTGGGCCTCAAGGAAGCCAAGGACCTGGTCGACGGCGCTCCCAAGCCCGTCCTCGAGAAGGTCAGCAAGGACGACGCCGAGAAGGCCAAGGCCAAGTTGGTCGAGTCCGGCGCCTCCGTCGACGTCAAGTGATCCTCGCCCCTCGGGGCGAACCAGACGTACCCCGACCCGGGCCCTCGTGGCCCGGGTCGGCTCATATCGGGGCTCCGACGGGGCCTCCCGGGAAACCCCGAGGTGCTTGACTCACCCCGACCGGCGTTTTACGGTGTGACCCACGGAGGTCCCGCCCCCGGCATTTGTGCTGTTGGCGGTTGATATTCGTCGCCCCTCAGGGGTAGTCTCGTCCGTTGCCGTGCGTCGCCTCTGTCCTTTTCGTTCCCCAAATTCAGGTTGGCGTGTGTCCCCCCATACCCCGGAGTTCGTGATCGTCGTGCGCCGATCCTCGTTCGCCGTTCTCGTGTAAGTCGTCGCTTCTCGTTCTTCGTTTGTCCCCGTCCCATAGCCGCTAGGAGTTCACCTTGGCCTCACGTACCAACCCCCGCGAGCGTTATTCCTTCGCCAACCTCGACGAGGATCTCTCCAAGCTCAAAGAAGTCGTGAAGGACCCCGAGACCGGTCGCGAGAAGTTGGTCGACTTCGTCGCTCCCGACTTCATCGACATCCAGCGCAAGAGCTTCGAAGACTTCCTGAAGGTCGGTTTGGCCGAGGCGTTCCGCGACATCTCGCCGATCACCGACTTCCACGGCAACCTGCGTCTCGAGCTCGAGTACGACCCCGACGACGAGGACCTGTTCACCGAGCCCAAGTACTCCGTCGAGGAGTGCCGCGAAAAGGGCCACACCTACATGAAGTCGATCCTGGTGAAGGCCACCTTCGTGAACCAGACGACCGGTGAGATCCGCCAGACCAAGGAATTCATGGGTGACTTCCCCATGATGACCGAGAAGGGCACGTTCATCCACAACGGCACCGAGCGTGTCGTGGTGTCGCAGTTGGTGCGTAGTCCCGGCGTCATCTTCGAGGCCGGTGAGCGTTACCGCCTTCGTAACTTGTCCAAGCACCAGTTGGTGAAGGGCACCATCCACCCGCAGCGCGGTGAGTGGCTCGAGTTCGACGTCGAGCAGAAGCCCGGCAAGGACGTCACCGCCGGCACCCGCGTGGCCCGCAAGCGCCGCATGGGCGTGTTCACGCTGTTGCGTGCGCTCGGCTACGACGAGGATCACGCGCCCGGTTTCATCGACCGTTTCGTGGCCCACTTCGATTTCCTCGAGGGTCAGTGGGAAAAGGAAAAGAACATTGCGCCCACACGTGACGAGGCACTTGTCGAGATCTACAAGCGCGCACGTCCGGGTGAACCGCCGACTCTCGAGTCGGCACGCGCATACTTCGAGAACGCATTCTTCGAGTCACGTCGTTACGACCTCTCGCGCGTCGGTCGCTACAAGATCGACCGCAAGTTGGGCGAGGAGCTGAACAAGCTCGACCAGTTGTTCGGCAAGGGCACCCGCAAGTTGGGTGAGTACTTCCGCGTCGACATGGACGACCCCAACAAGCGCCCCATCGAGAGCGATCCCGCCGACGGCAACGTGTTGCGCCCCAACGAGATCCTCGCGGCCATCTCGTACATGCTCCACCTCGTCAAGCAGGAGCCCGGCTACCGCCTCGACGATCAGGATCACTTCGCGAACCGTCGTATCCGTTCGGTGGGCGAGCTCATCCAGAACCAGGTGCGCATCGGTCT
>JAURHL010000139.1 GCA_030833305.1 Acidimicrobiales bacterium
GACCACCAGCGCGCAATCGTCGAGTCGCCAGTGCCCTACGCGGGCGGCGGCGTCGCGGAGCGCGAGCACCTCAGCGTGGGCGGTCGGATCGCCGGTGAGTTCACGTTCGTTGTGTCTCGAGGCGATCACCTCGCCATCGCGCATCACGATGGCGCCGACGGGAACGTCGTCGTGGTCGAGCGCGCGCCGGGCCTCGGCGATCGCAAGGCGCATGAACGCTTCGTGATCAGAGTGGACGGCCACGGCGCGATGCTACGGGACGGTTGCTGAGTGACGTCCGAAGCCGGTCCATCGGCACCGGTCGGTGACCTAGCGTCCTCACATGGATCACAACAGGCGACTTTCGACTCTCGACCGTTCGATCCGGGGTCGGGTTGCCATCGTCACCGGGGCGGGGAGCGGGATCGGTCGGGCAACGGCGCACCTCTTCGCCGATGAGGGCGCTCGGGTCGCGGTGGTCGATGTTGTCGCGGAGCGGGTTGACACGGTTGTCGCCGAGATCGCCGAAGTTCATGGTGCTGATGCGGCTCGAGGTTGGGTGATCGACATGGCGTCACGCGCCGACGTCGATGCGCTCCCCGATGCGGTGGTGGCTCACTTCGGGAGACTCGACATCGTGATCAACAACGCTGGGGTGACCCAGCCGGCCGGGTTCGACGCCGATGCGGCCGAGTTCGATGAGGCGTGGGACGCGGTGATGTCGGTGAATCTGACCTCTTATGCCCGTTTGGCGAGGGCTGCGCGGGTTCATCTCGAGGCGTCTGATGCGGGGCGGATTGTGTGCACCGCGTCGACGGAGGCGCTTGGAGCGAGTGGGCGCGTGCCCGCCTATAACGCGTCGAAGGCGGGCGTGATCGGTCTCGTCCGCGCGCTCGCGGTGGAGCTCGGACGGCGGGGAATCACCACGAACGCGGTGTGCCCCGGGCCGATTGAGACGGGGATGACCGCAGCTATCCCCGAGGAGCATCGCGATACCTTCGCGCGACGACGAGTGCCTCTCGGCCGATACGGCTCACCAGAGGAGGTTGCTCACGGGATGCTCAACCTCGTGTTACCGGCCAGCCGGTACGTGAACGGCGCGGTGCTCGTGATCGATGGGGGAATGACGAGTCGTCACACCTAAGCCGAGGGACTCGGGAGGTTCCTCCCGTTGGCTCGTTGTGGCCGGTGGGTCAGCGTCGTCGTGACCAGGACCGCGCGCCGAACCAGCCCGCGACAAGTCCGAGCGCGATCAAGAACCACTGCACGCGACCAAACGTATCCGTGTCTGCCGGGGACGAGTCGGTCAAGGAGCCGTCAAATCGGGATCACACGGTTTGGTGTGCAGAAATCACACAGTCCTGATGACTGGCAGCTTGGTGCTGCTCGGCTGTTGTGACTCGTTCAGTTGAGACGGGTGCGGCGTACGTATAGGCCACTCAGCGCGCCGAACGCGATCAACAACAGTGACCACGTCACGAGATCATCGTCGTTGCCGGTCACGGGCAACGGCTGCTGGTCAGCAACTGCGGGGAGCGTGTCAGGAACCGTGACCGGGATGGTGGTGGCTGGGGTTTGCGGCACGATCCGAATGGCTTGCTGTGTCATGCGGCCGGCGCTTTCACCTTCGCTGTTCGAAGCGAACACTTCGAACAGGTAGTCGACGTTCTCCTCGAGCCCGGCGATCACACACACGAACCCAGTCGTTGAACACGACCCGCCTGATGCCATGGACACCGGGGCATCTGATGCTTGAGCAACACCGGTGGTTTGGGGGCGTGCAACGGCCCGGTAGCCGGTGATTGGGCCGGCACCGTCTTGGAACGGTTCAGCCCAAGACACCGTCACGGTGCCGTCAACGTTCGGGATCGCTTCGGGCCATGGCGGAACCTGACCAGGCACCCGCGGACCCGACGCCGCCGGCATGGTGGTTGTCGTCGTTGTCGTCGGTGTGGTTGTCGTCGTCGTCGTCGGTGTGGTTGTCGTTGTCGTCGTCGTTGGCGTGCTGGTGGTTATCGAATACACCCGGACATGTCCAGCGTTGCTCCCGTTCCCGTCGTTGTAGGGGGCGCCGATCGCGACTTCGGTGCCGTCAGATGACAACGACACCGAATATCCCGAGTTGTCGTTTGTGGCTTCGCCGTCAATGTCGTGGCCCTTTTTGGTCCAGCCGGATCCGTTCCATGCGTAGACGCGGACATGCCCAGCAGTGACCCCGGTCCCGTCGTTTCCGTTGGCGCCGATCGCGACTTCGGTGCCGTCAGCTGACAACGACACCGAGATCCCCGAGTAGTCGGCTGCGGCTTCGCCGTCAATGTCCGCACCCTTCTGAACCCATCCGCTGCCGTTCCATTCGTAGACACGAACATGCCCAGCGTTGCTCCCGTTCCCGTCGTTGAGGCGGGCGCCGATCGCGACTTCGGTGCCGTCAGATGACAACGACACCGACCATCCCGAGTAGTCGCCTGCGGCTTCGCCGTCAATGTCGGCACCCTTTGGAACCCATCCGCTGCCGTTCCATTCGTAGACACGAACATGCCCAGCGTTGCTCGCGGTTCCGTCGTTGATGCGGGCGCCGACCGCGAGGATGGTGCCGTCAGCTGACAACGACACCGAAAATCCCGAGTAGTCGTTTGCGGCTTCACCGTCAATATCGGCACCCAACTGATCGATCGACGTCGACGCGGCCACGAAGAGCACCCCGCCAAAAATGAGTCCGCCGACCAGCGACATCACCGTGAGCATCAGCGCGGCCGGGCGACGCATCAATCGACCCTAGTAGGGGCTGGTCGCTAATTCCTCTAACAGTCGAGGCTAAATCTCCTAAGACCCCGTGGCGGAGAGGGTGGGATTCGAACCCACGGAAGGTTGCCCTTCACACGCTTTCCAAGCGTGCCGATTCGGCCGCTCTCGCACCTCTCCCGATGAACCGCCCACGCTATCGGCGGGTAGCCTCGGAGCCGTCGAGTCATCGGCCGGTCCCCGGCGGGTGAGGTGGCGGTCGGGTCCTGTGCGACGGGCGCCCGTGAACCAGGTCAGGCCCGGAAGGGAGCAGCCTTCAGCGGCATCGTTCGTGCGCCGCAGATCGCCTGGCCGTCACCTCAGCCGTCGGGGACGTTTCCGTTCCGGAGAGATCAGCCCCGATATGGGCGCAGCCCGTCGGGGGGCACCGTGCCCAAGCGGCCGGCTTGGAAGTCATCGAAGGCCTGCTGGAGTTCCGCGCGGGTGTTCATCACAAACGGCCCGTATTGGGCGACCGGCTCTCGAATCGGCTGTCCGCCGAGCAGGTAGAGCTCGAGGGCCGAGGTGCCGGCGGTGAACGTGAACGAGTCACCAGGTCCGAACACCACGAGGTTGCCGGTCGACACCGGATGCGCCTCCGCGCCGACGGTGCCGTCACCGGCGAGCACGTAGCCGAGCGCGTTGTAGGCCGGATTCCACGGGAGCGTCATGCGCTCTCCCGGCTGCACCGTGGCGTGAGCGACCGTGATCGGGGTGTGTGTGCCGCCCGGTCCGGTGTGACCGTCGATCTCGCCGGCGATCAGGCGGATGAGCGAGCCGGCGTCGGCGGTGGTGAGCAGGCTGACAAGGTCGGGCTCGAGATTCTGGTAGCGGGGCTCGATCATCTTCGAGCGGGCCGGAAGGTTCACCCAGAGCTGCAGGCCGTGGAAGAGGCCGCCCTTCACGACGAGTGCCTCGGGCGGGGTCTCGATGTGAAGGATGCCGCTGCCGGCGGTCATCCATTGGGTGGCGCCGTTGGCGATGGTGCCGCCTCCGCCGTGGGAGTCCTGATGGAGGAAGGTGCCGTCGATGATGTAGGTGACGGTCTCGAAGCCGCGGTGCGGGTGCCAGTCGGTGCCGCGTGGCTCGTAGGGGGCGTAGTTGACCTCACCCATCTGATCCATGTGGATGAACGGGTCGAGGTCGGCGGTCGGGACGCCCCAGAAGGCGCGGCGGACGGGGAAGCCTTCGCCTTCGTGGCCCTGTGGGGCAACGGTGATCGACTTGACGGGTCGTTCAGTGACGCCGAGGACCCGCGGGTCGACAACGCGGGGGAGGGTGAGGGTGTCAGCGGTGACGGCGGGCATGGGTACTCCTCGGAGATTGTTTGCGTACGCAAGGATCAACGGTGATCGGTCGCGACGTATTCCCGAACGTACCGACCGGTTGACGTGGTTAGCCGATCGGCAAGACTGGCGAGATGCGCGTCCATCTCGTTGACGGCACCTATGAACTGTTCCGGCAGCACTTCGGCGCGACCGCCGGTGGCACGCGCACTCCCGGTGAGTTCGACGCGACGGTCGGCACGCTCGCATCGACCATCCAGTTGCTCGCTGACGGCGCGACCCACGTTGGTGTCGCCACTGACTCGGTGATCGAGAGCTTTCGCAACGACCTGTTCCCCGGTTACAAAACCGGCGAGGGAATGCCACCCGAACTCACGGCGCAGATCCCCGTGTTGGAGGAGGCGCTTCGTGATCTCGGTGTGACCGTGTGGGCGATGGAGCGTTGGGAAGCCGATGACGCGCTCGCGTCCGCGGCCCTCGTCGCTGCCGCTGACCCGCGAGTCGAGCAGGTGCTCATCGTCACCCCCGACAAAGATCTCGGGCAATGCGTCACCGGTGATCGGGTGGTGCAGTACGACCGTCGCAAGCGCGAGATCGTCGATGAAGCGGCAGTGCGGGCCAAGTTCGGTGTCGGCCCGGAGAGCATCGCCGACTACCTCGCCCTCGTCGGCGACACCGCCGACGGCATCCCCGGCCTACCCGGATGGGGGGCCAAGAGCACTTCGGCCGTGCTGTCGCGTTACGGCACCCTCGAAGCCATTCCCGATGAGGCATCGCTCTGGGATGTGGAGGGATTGCGCGGTGCCGCGAAGCTCGCCGTGACGCTGTCGGAGCATCGAGACGACGCCCGGCTGTACCGGACGCTTGCCACGGTGGCTCTCGATGTGCCGGTCGGCGTGGTCGACGATTGGAAATGGCTCGGGCCGACCGAGCGGTTCGCCGCGACCTGCGAGCGTCTCGGTGGCGGGGCGTTGGTGGCCCGCGCGCAGCGAGCGCTCCGAGCCTGAACGCGAAGGTGCCCGGTCCGAAGACCGGGCACCGAATCGCTTGGGGGCTGGGGTTTGTATGGGTCAGGCGGCCGATGCGACCACCGTGTAGGGGAAGTACCCCTCGACGCCGTCGGGCAGGTAGACGGTGAAGCCGACGTCGCTCGACTGGTAGCCGACGAACTCGGTGAGGGTCACCGCACCGGAGCACTCCTGCGCACCCGCTGCTGACTTCGGCGCGTAGCCGTCGCAAACCGCACCCTGATGGACCCAGATGCCGCCCTCGGGGCAGACGATCTGGATGATCATCGTCGTCGACTTGGTCACCGAGTCGAAGAAATCGTTC
>JAURHL010000013.1 GCA_030833305.1 Acidimicrobiales bacterium
AAGAAGGCTCCGGCCAAGAAGAAGGCAGCCGCCAAGAAGGCTCCGGCCAAGAAGAAGGCAGCCGCCAAGAAGGCTCCGGCCAAGAAGAAGGCTCCCGCCAAGCGCAAGGCAGCCGCCAAGAAGAAGTGATTCTTTCCGATCAGTGATCGGGCAGGAATTCAACGAGCGGGGGGAAACCCCCGCTCGTTTTCATTTCCCGGCCGCTCGCACGGAGTTTCCCCGATGAAGCATCTCGATGTGCTCGCGGACCTGGTTGCGGAGCAGTCCGCCCTCGACGATCTGACACCGAACGAGTGGACCGTTCCCACGCCATCGGTGGGCTGGACGGTGGCGGATCAGATCAGTCATCTGCGTTTCTTCGATGAGCGGGCGACCATGGCGCTGTCGGATCCCGAGGCGTTCCTGGCCGACCGCGAGCGGATCATCGCCGGCGCTCCCGACGATCCGTCCGTCGACGCGGGGCGATCACTGACCGCGACGGATCTTTTCGGTGAATGGAAGCGACATTCCGCACAATTGCGATCGGTCGCAGAGGTCACCCCATCGAATCGTCGCGTCCCGTGGTACGGGCCGGCGATGTCCGTCTCGTCGTTCCTCACCGCGCGCCTGATGGAGTGTTGGGCCCACGGTCACGATGTGTGTGAAGCCACCTCTCGTGCACCGATCATCAGCGACCGACTGCGGCACGTGGCCCACATCGGGTATTCCGCTCGGCCGTTCAGTCTGCTCATCAACCGGCTACCCGCTGACGATCGGCCGATCAGATTGGAACTGGAAGGTCCGGGTGATCAGCACTGGTTCTGGGGTCCGGCCGATGCCGACGACCGAGTGTCCGGCGAGGCGTACGACTTCTGTCTGGTCGTCACGCAACGACGTCGCCCCGACGAGTCGCACCTCGCGGTCGTCGGGGAATCGGCACGGCGATGGATCGACGTGGCGCAAGCCTTCGCCGGCGGTCCCGGACGGGGTTGAGGCTTCAGAGGTCCGAGATACGCGTGAAAATCTCGGCCGCGGGTCGATCGACGCGTCGCCCGAGATCGGTGAGGCGCGCGCGAATGCGCGTGGCGAACCTCTCCAGATCGGCGGGCTCCACGGCCTTCATGGTGCTCTCGAACTGGGAAGCATGGGCCATGAGAGCGTCGATTTTTGTGTCGATGAATCCGCTGACGTCCTCGGCATGGTTCGCCTCGTCGGCCTCCCAGAGCAACAGGTGAGTCGGGCGGTGGTGCGGCAATCCGTGCTCGCGGAAGAAGTGCGGATCGCGAGCGGCCACGATCGCGTCGCACGTCAGAAAGCCGGCGTGGCGGTGATCGGGATGCAAACGGTGTCGCTTCCAGGGGTCGTGGCCCAACACGACGTCGGGACGAACGGCGCGGATGTGGCGGGCGATTCGACTGCGAAGCTCGATGCTCTCTTCGAGCTCGCCGTCCACCTGATCGAGGAAGGACACTGCGTCGCGACCGCCCAGTCGACGGGCAGCCTCGATTTGCTCCACGCGACGGGCTCGTATCAACTCGGCGATGTCGGCATCGGGATTCCATGTTCCCTTCGAACCATCGGTCAGCACCAGGTGATGAATGCGACAACCGGCCGCCGCCCATTTGGCCAGAGTTGCTCCGCACCCGAACTCGATGTCGTCAGGATGCGCCCCGATGGCCAGCGCCACCGCGGGCGTCGCCACATCGACCGATGCGATGGTGTGCTCGACGCCCGACGCCGGCTGACCCGGCTCGTTCGACGATGTCGTTGTGTTCATTGGCGGCTCCGGCTCCGGATGAGACGATCGAGTTGGTCGGCGACCTTCGGGTTCTCGAGGTCGTGGGGAGTGTCGAGGTCGAGCGACAGCAAATCGTCGGCCACGACGAGCGGTTCGACCCCTAGTTCGCGCGATTGGGCGACGTGGGCCGTGAAGGAACCTGTTCCGTAGAGGAATCGCCATCGCGTCACGAGTCCGCTCCCGATGACGACCACGTTCGATCCATCGCGTGCTTCGTCGGGGACGATCACGAGTGATGTCGTCGTCGATGTCGGGGAGAGTTCGGACCAGAGATCCCGTAGACGCTCACCGAACGGCAGGTCGGCGTGGGCCACGATCACCGGCTGGTCGGGGCGCTCGTTCATGATCCGTGGCATTCCCTCGGTGAGCGCCGCATTGAGTCCTGCGACGTCGACCTGAACCGCCGTGGCGGACAGTTGACGGGCGAACTCGGCCACCTCGTCGTCGTCGCACACGACGAAGACGTCCGCTCCCGGAATCGATCCGATCACTCGTCGGGCACACTCGACGGCGAGTTCACGGCGGTCGCGGTCTGAAAGGACCCCGGACAGCCGACTCTTGGCGTCGTCGAAAGCCCGAACCGGAATCACCAGTGACACGGGAGCGACCACGACGTGAGCCTATGAGGTGTCTCCCGTCGCCTGGTGTTCGAGGACCCCGGATCGCCAGCCGGGTACGCTCGGGTTCGTGGCGGTGTCGAAGTCGATCAGGGTGGCCGTCGTCGGTGCCGGCTCGTGGGGGACGACCGTGGCATCGCTGGCGGCGGCCAACACCGAGACGGTGCTCTGGGCGCGTCGACCCGATCTGGCCGGGAGTATGGCGAGCACCCGGATGAACGGTGATTACCTACCCGATCATCGTCTGCCTGATTCCCTCGATGTGACGGCCGATTTGAGAGTGGCGGTGTCGGAGGCCGATGTGGTGGTGATGGCGGTTCCCTCGCATGGTTTCCGCGAGGTGGTGGCCGAGGCATCCCGACACGTGCGTCCGTGGGTGCCGATCGTCAGTTTGTCGAAGGGGTTGGAGCGCAGTTCCCTGAAGCGCATGAGCGAGGTGGTGGCAGACGAGATGCCCGGTCACCCGGTCGCGGTGCTCACCGGACCCAACCTGGCCCGCGAGGTGATGCAGGGTCAGCCGGCCGCCGCCGTTGTCGCCATCAACGACAAGGTGATCGCCGACGAACTCCAACGCATCTTCTCGCGACCGACGTTGCGGGTGTACACGAACCCCGACGTGGTCGGGTGCGAAGTGGCCGGTGTGGTCAAGAACGTCATCGCGATCGCGTCTGGCATGGCCGCCGGCATGGGCTTCGGTGACAACACTCGTGCCACATTGATGACCCGAGGGTTGGCCGAGATGTCCCGACTCGGGATGGCGATGGGCGGTGATGGCCTCACCTTCGCCGGGTTGGCAGGAATGGGAGACCTCATCGCCACCTGCTCCTCGGCCCAGAGCCGCAACAACACCGTTGGTCGGCGCCTCGGTTCGGGGGAGTCCATCGACGCCATTCTCGAGTCGATGATGATGGTGGCCGAGGGTGTCAAGAGTTCGCCGGCGGTCCTCGACCTGGCCCGTAGACACGGCGTGGAAATGCCCATCACCGAACAAGTCGTGTCGGTGTGTCAAAACCAACGTGGCGCCGCCGAAGCCGTCGCGCTTTTGATGCAGCGACGGAGGCGAAGCGAAATTGGCTGACGAGAGCCTGCCCATCGGGGTGTTCGGCCGTCCGGCCGTTGGCAGGGTGACCCCGAGCGGGCGCGTGTGCTTCGCGGACGGTTCGCCGGATCTGGGTTGGCACGTGGCTGCCGACGATCGCTGGTACGACCCCGAGCGAGAGGTGGCGGTACGTTGCTCCGACACCGATGGATTGCCGATCGTCGCCACTCGGATGCGGGTTCCCGGGGGCGACATCGTGCACACCGTGTGGTGCGCGAGTGGGCCCGACGCCCGACCGATCGTCGTGATCGACATCGAGAACGATTCACCCATGCCGGTGGCGGTGGCGTTCACCCGCACCGACCTCACGGTGTCGCGTCCGATCGCGGCGCGGGGTCCCGAGGGAACGTGGCCGGCGCCGGGTCTCGAGTTGGCGAGTGCGCCCACGGTCATGCCGGTCGGACACCGAGCCCGGGTGCGGGTGGCGGTGGGCCGCGACATCGACATGGAACGTCTGCCCGACGTCGATGCCGTCGCGCGGGGTTGGTCGACCATGTGTGATGGTTCCTCGCGTCTCGTGTTGCCCGATCTGCGAGACGGAAAACCTTTGGTGAATCGAGTGAATCGGGCCAAGGTCGCCATCGCGTTGGCCGGTGACGTCGAGATGCCGTGGCGCGACGCCGACGAACTGTCCGCATGGTTGCTCGATCGTTTCCATGCTCAGCGTTTGGGGGCGGGTTCCACGCCCACCGAGGACGTGGCCGGGGCCGTCGAACGTATCGTTCGCAAATCTCGGCGCGGACGGTTGTCTGCGCGTCGAGCGGCGGCCATCCGTGTCGGGGCCATCTGGTTGTCGGAGGTCGACGAAGAGACCTTGGGTGACATCGCACGAATCGTCCGGCGTGGGTTCGGCAAGGGACTGCCGGAGGTCATCGGCGGATCTCGCCTCGGGATCGACGCCGCGTCGTCGGACGGAGAGGTGATCACCGCGGTCGAGGAGTCGCTGCTGATGTGGAGTGGTGACGATCGGTTGACATTGTGCCCCGATGGAATCCTCGGTGAGCGTCTCGGGTCATCGTTCGAAGCCCACGGATTGGCCGTCGTGTCCGGTGCCCGGTTGTCGATGGCCGTTCGTTGGCACGGATCCAACGCGGCGGTCTTGTGGGACATCGAGACGAACGATGGACGCCTCGCGCGACGCCCCGAACTCCGATGCGGCGCCGACGATCAGTGGTCCTCGAGAGAGTTGCGCGGTGAGGGTCTGTGGCGCGTGTCGGCGGCGACCCCCGTTGTCGACGGTTCAGAATCCGTCTCGTTCGGCTGAGGATCATCGTCGATGTGCGATCTGCTGGTGGCCCTCGGCGACGCCACCGGAAACGGTGCGACGATCTTCGCCAAGAACTCCGATCGACCGCCGTCGGAACGCCAAGTCGTCGAAATCGTGGAACCTCGAGTCGAGGATGTGACTCGCACCACCTATCTGACCATTCCGGGTGCATCGGGCCCCACGGTCAGATGCGTCATTTCGCGTCCGGATTGGGGATGGGGGGCCGAGCACGGTGTGAACATCGACGGAGTCGCGATCGGAAACGCCACCGTCTTCACCACACTCGACCCCCGTCCGTTCCCCGATGCGCTGACGGGCATGGACCTGGTGCGGCTCGGGCTGGAACGAGCCCACGATGCTCACGAGGCAGTGGGAGTGATCACCCGTGCGATCGAGCGATTCGGTCAGGGTGGATCGGGGCATGATCCGGCCGCACCACGCCGCCCGTATTGGAGCAGCTTCCTCGTGGCCGATCCCAGGTCGGCATGGGTGTTGGAAACGAGTGGGCGCGAGTGGGCGACGGAACAGGTGCGATCCGTTCGGGCGATTTCGAATCGAATCACGATTCCCCACTTCGACGATCGACGTCATCCGCATCAACCGGTGGAAACCCTCGTCGATCCCCGACTTCGAAGCACCAACCAGTTCTTGGAGACGCGACCCGTGAACGTCGACGGAATCGGGCGACATCTGGCATCGCACGGCATGGGTTCGCACGGTTGGGACGTGTGCATGCACGTGGACGGAGTCGAAGAGACGACCGCATCGCTGATCGCCGTGCTGAACACCGATGGTGAGCCCGAGATCCGGATGACACAGGGCAGCCCGTGTCGCCAACCGTGGACACTCGTTCGCTGGTGAGGGGTCGACACCGTCAGCCCAATCGGTCGTGGGAGAGGGCAAGATAGGGGGGTGCAGTCGCCCGTCCGAGTTGCGTACACCCTCGAACAGTGTTGGCACCGCGTACCAGGAGGCACCGCCACCTCCGCATTGCGCACTGCGGTCGCGCTGGCCGACGTGCCGGGGGTCGAGGTGATCGGGGTCGCGGGCCGTCATCGCAATCCGCCCGAACCGTCGTTCGTCCCCTCGGTCAACATGCGATACATGAACCTGCGGGCTCCGTACCTGTACGAAACGTGGTTGCGTTTCGGTTGGCCCACGGTCGAGAGCGTCACGGGTGACGTGGACGTGGTGCACTGCACCGGCTTCGTTCCTCCACCTTCCAAGGCTCCGATGATCAGCACGCTCCATGATGTGGCGTGGCGACATCGACCGGATCACTTCACGAGGCACGGGGTCCGGGTTTTCGAGCGAAGCCTCGCCGAGGTTCGTCGTCGCGCCGAATTGGTTCTCTGTCCGTCGACGGTGACGATGCTCGACGCCGAACGTGCCGGGATCCCCGTCGAGCGCTTGCGGCTGGTGCCGTGGGGCGTGGAGGCGTTCGAAGTCGAGGAGTCGCACAAAGCGGCGGTGCGCGCCGCGCACGGGTTGCCACGTGAGTATCTGTTGTTCGTGGGAACCGTGGAGCCGCGCAAGAATCTGGGTCGTCTGGTCGCGGCGCTCGAACGTGCGCAGTGTGATCTCCCGCTCGTCGTGGCCGGTTCCGTCGGCTGGGGGGATTCGGGGGTGGCTTCGACCTCGCGGGTGCAGTTCATCGGTTTCGTTCCGGAGGCCGAGTTACCCGCTTTGTACGCCGGTGCGGCGGCCTTTTGCTACCCCAGCGAGCGCGAGGGCTTCGGTATGCCCGTGCTCGAGGCGATGTCGTACGGAACCCCGGTGGTGACGAGTATGGGGACCTCGACCGAGGAGGTCGCCGGAGGAGCCGCCGTGTTGGTGGACCCATTCGACATCGATGACATAGCCCGAGGAATCGACGAGGCTTTGTCTCGTCGCGAGGAGTTGTCACTGTGGGGGTTACGTCAGGCGGCCCGTCGTCATTGGTCGGAGACCGCACGACTGACCGTCGAGGCGTACCGCGAGGTGATGCGTTGATTCGTCCGACACGTGTCGCCGTGAATCTGACTTGGTGCGTGCCCGGGGCGGTGGGGGGAAGTGAGGAGTACCTCGTTCGCCAGATGCTCGGCCTCTCGCAGGATCAGGTCGAGCCGACGTTGTTCGCGCCACGGGGTTTCGCCGCGGCCCATCCCGAGTTGATCGCTCGATTCGAATGTGTCGAGACCGACGCTGACGGAGTGTCACGTTCACGACGAATCCTGAACGAGTCGACGTGGTTGTTCCGTCGCACCCGGGGTTTCTCCTTGGTCCACCATGGTGGGGGAACGATTCCGGCCCGTCATCGAACTCCGACGCTGCTCACCGTTCACGACCTTCAGTACCTCACGTTTCCGGATTACTTCGACCGACGAAGACTGACGTACCTGCGCGCGATGATGCCGCGGTCCATCCGCCGCGCGACGGCGATCGCCGTTCCCACCGAGTTCGTGAAGTCGACTGTCTGTGATGCATTCGACGTTCCGGGCGAACGTGTGCACGTCGTCCCCCACGGCATCGAGCCCCAATTGGGTCTTCGAGCGACACCGGAAAGCGACTTGAGGGCGAAATTCGGTCTGGGCGACGAGCCGTACGTGGTCTTCCCGGCCATGACGCATCCGCACAAAGGCCACGCTTTCTTGCTGGACGTCATGGAGAGACATTGGAGTCGTCGAGGAGTTCGGTTGGTTCTGATCGGTGGACGTGGATCGGCGGATGAAGCCGTGATGAGACGGATCTCCGACCAGCCGTTGTCATCGGCGGTGTCGCGACTCGGCCGCGTGTCGGCGGCCGACCGGGACGGACTGATACGGGCCGCCACGGCAATGGTGTTCCCCAGCCAGTACGAGGGTTTCGGCGCACCGCTGATCGAGGCGATGGCCTTGGGCACCCCGGTCGTCTGCAGTGATCGCGCATGTCTGCCCGAGGTCGTCGGCGACGGTGGGCTCGTGCTGGAACTGGACGTCGATCGGTGGGGAGGAGCGCTCGACGCCGTCGACGCGCGTCGATCCGCACTGGTCGAGGCCGGTCGTGGCCGCGTGAGCCACTTCACATCGGCCGTCTCGGGAGATGCGTTGACTCGCGCGTACCGGAGTGTGCTCTCGTGAGTACCGGTTTGAAGTTGGTGGTGTTGTGCCCGCACTTCGACCCGGACACCGCGCCGACGGGAGTCGTGATGACTCGGATCGTCGAGGAGTTGGGTGCGCTGGGACACGAAGTGCACGTCGTGACTTCTCTGCCGTGGTATCGCGAGCACCGCGTCGACGAGGCATGGTCGACGGTGCGTTGGCGCGATCGAACCGCGACCACGGGGTGGGGGACGATCGCCCGACTCGATCCCCACGCCGGGGGCGACAAGCGCAATCTCGTTCGACGTGCCGTTGGCTTCATCGGCTTCTCGGTCGTGTCGGTCCTGGCCGGGGCACTCGCAGGTCGTGGTGGGCGTCGTGTGGACGCCGTGATCGCGATGTCACCACCGCTCACCTTGGGAGTCGCCGGGCGTCTGGTCGCCTGGTTGCGACGCGCACCGCTCGTGTTCAACATTCAAGATGTGTTCCCCGATGCGGCGGTGGAGACCGGGGCCATCACCAATCGGTGGGTGATCGCGGCCGCTCGGGCGCTCGAGAAGGTCTCGTACCTGTTGTCGAGTCGGGTGACGGTGCTGTCCGACGACCTGGCCCACAACGTGGTGTCCAAGATCGGCGCCTCGAAAGCGACTCGGGTCGTGGTGATTCCGAACTTCGTCGACACTGAGCGGATCGTTCCCCTCGATGCCGCGACCGACTATCGACGCGAACTCGGCCTCACGGATCGTCCCGTCGTGATGTACGCGGGGAACATCGGCTACTCCCAGTCGTTGGAGATGTTGGTGGCCGCGGCCCGCGCTCGTCCCGGCGTCGATTTCGTGATCAACGGAACCGGATCGGCGCGCTCGGATCTCGAACGTTCGGCACTGGGGCTGAGCAATCTCGTTTTCGGGGATTTCCAGCCGCCGGAGCGACTGTCCGAAGTGTTGGCCACCGGTGACATCCACGTCGTTCTTCTCCGACGGGGATTGGGCCGGGTGAGCGTTCCCTCCAAGACCTACTCGATCATGGCCGCGGGCCGACCCATCGTGGCCGCCGTCGATGCCGGGACGGAGGTCACCCGGTTGGTGGATGGCGCAGGATGCGGACTCGTCGTGTCCCCGGACGAGACCGGCTCATTTCTCGCCGCCATCGACCGAATGGTGAACGATGCCGATGCTCGCGCCGACATGGGACGGCGCGCCCGCGCGTTCGTGGAGTCGCAGGCCTCCCCACGAGCGGTCGCCGAGCGCTACGCGGATCTCGTGCACGAGATCCGGCGGTCCAAGCGTTGAATTCACCCACTTTGTCCGGTGACCCCGTAATCGGGTCCACCCGCAGGTAGCCTCCCTTCCTCGTGGGTAAGGCATCGTCAGCCAAGAAAGTCGCTCGTTTGGCCCAGAAGGGCAAGGGGCGCAAGGTTCGTTTCCAGGGCGGGACGTTGTTCCCCGCCATCATCGTGGGTATCTCCGTGGTCGGATTGGCACTCGTCGTCTATTCGCGGTCCTCGATTCCGAACCAGAACGTTCCCCCGACGGTCGAGGATCACTGGCACGCCTCGTACGGCTTCTACGCCTGCGACGCGTGGCTCCCCGACCTCCAGGGCAACAAGGAAGAACTCGATTCGGCCGGCCAGTTGGCCAATGACGGTTTTCGCCGCACCGGTATTCACAGCCACGACGACGGAGTCATCCACTGGCATCCGTACTCATCGTCGGCCACGGGTCGCAACGCCAAGCTCGGCGTCTTCCTCGACGTGTACGGCGTCAAGGTCTCCGACACCAAGATCGAGTTCCCCGCCGATCAGGGTGGAGCCGTGTACGAAGAAGGCGTCACGAAGTGCACGGTCGACGGCAAGGAGGTCGACGGTGAGGTCGTCGTGTACGCCTTCGACTCCTACGACAACGGCGACGACTACTCGACCTACATCACGAACTTCGATCAGATCCGTCTGAAGAACGATGCGATGGCTTTCTCGATCGTCTTCGCTCCGGCCGGATCCGACCCCGAACTGCCGCCGTCGGCCGCCTCGTTGCCCGAGTTGGGTGCCGCGGACATGGGCACGAACGTGACCACGACGGTTGCCGGCGATGCCAGCACCACCACCGTTGCCGGCGATGCCAGCACCACCACCGTGCCGGCCTCCACCACCACGAGTCCTTGATGCGCGCGGTCGTCCTGGTGGGCGGGTTCGGCACTCGGCTGCGCCCCTTGACCCTGACGACTCCCAAACCGATGTTGCCGGTCGGACACCGACCGATCGTCGAGAACCTGGTGCGCATGTTGTCGGCGGCCGGAATCACCGAAGTCGTTCTCGGTCTGGGTTTCAAACCCGAACCCTTCATCGCGGCCTTCCCCGATGGTGAGTGTGCCGGGGTTCGACTTCATTACGCGGTCGAACCCGAACCGCTCGACACCGCCGGGGCCATCAAGTTCGCCGCCGAACACGCCGGTATCGACGACACCTTCGTCGTGGTGAACGGCGACGTGCTGACCGATCTCGACGTCGCGGCATTGATCGCATTCCATCGCTCGACGGGCGCCGAGGCCACCATCCACCTGACTCCGGTCGAGGATCCCTCGGCTTACGGAGTGGTGGCATTGGCCGAGGACGGACGGGTGGAACGATTCGTCGAGAAGCCGGCGCCTGGCACCGCCCCGAGCAACTTGATCAACGCCGGTACCTACGTCCTCGAACCGTCGGTGCTGGCGCGAATTCCTTCGGGTCGCAAGGTGTCCATCGAACGTGAGACCTTCCCGAGCATCGTCAGCGACGGTCGCTTGTTCGCCTTGTCCACCGATGACTATTGGATCGACACCGGTCGTCCCGAGCCCTACCTACGGGCGAATCTCGACATGATCGACGGAGTGCGCCGAACCCTGCGCGCTGACGCGGTCGAAGATGGTGCTCGGGTGGACGGCGGTGCCCGGGTGTCCCACAGTTTGATCTCTCGGGGAGCGGTGGTGGGCTCCGGAGCGGCAATCGAGGATTCCGTCGTTCTCGGATCAGCGGTCATCGAGGATGGCGCGGTGGTCCGGGGCTCCATCGTGATGGGCCACGTCGGTCGGTCATCGATCATCACCGACACGGTGGTGGGTGCCGAGGGCCGAGTGGACGAGGGTGTCGTTCTGTCCCATGCGTTCGTGCCCGATCCCAACGCGGTGAAGTAGCTCGTGAAGAACGGTCCGAAACCCCCGTTGCCGGCATCGGTGATGGTCGTGGGTGGTGCCGGATTCCTCGGATCGCACACGGTCGACCGGCTCCTGTCCGAGGGCGTTCGGGTCTCGGTGGTCGACGACCTGTCCACCGGCAGCTTGCCCAACTTGTCCGATGCCCGCGGGAACGCGGTCTCGGGTTCGTTGGGGATCGACACGGTGGATGCCGGCATCGCCGAGTTCGCCGAACTCGTTCGACGTCGTTCCCCCGACGTGCTGGTGCTCTGCGCCGCGTTCCTCGGACGTCACGATGACGCGCTCGCGGCCGGTCGTTCGTACGCGCTCGTGTTGTCGGTGCTGGAGGCGTGTCGGGCGGCGCGAGTGGGGAAAATCGTCGTCGTCGTTCCCGGTGATCTGTTGTACGGGGAGGTGCCGGCGCGCGAGTTGCCGGTGAAGGAGGATCGCCCGCTGCGGCCCGTCGGGTCCCTCGGAGTGACCGTCGCGGCCTCACTGGAGTTGCTGGATATGTATCGACGTGATCACGGCATGGACTTCACCGCTCTGGCCGTTGCGACCCTCTATGGCCCGCGGCAGAGTCCTGCTGGCGGCATCGTGGCCGAGTTTCTGTCCGCACACCGGGACGGGGTGCCGCCGGTCGTTCGTGGTGATGGTCGGCGCACTCTCGATGTCTTGTACGTGGCCGACGCGGTCGATGCGATCTTCCGCGCCCTCACACGGGGGAGCGGTTTGTTGCTGCACGTGGCGTCGGGTGAACAGACCGGTCTGCGTTCGATCCTCCAGACGATCGGCATCGAAACGGTGGTGTCCGAGAAGGTGGCTGGCCGAACGATCGGGCGCATGGCCCTGTCGCCGGCGCGAGCCCGACTTCATCTCGGATGGGTGCCCTGGACCGGGCTGGCCGAGGGCATCGCGTCCACCATCACGGCGAGCGTCTGAGAGACCTCAGCGGAAGAGGTCTTCTTGCGGGGGTCGCACGATCTCGCTCATCGACGACTCGCGAAACCAGGACGGATCGACGCCACGCACCACGGCCACGGGAATCCCGCTCGATTTTCCCATCACCAACTCGGCGGCGGAGGCGATCTCGTCGGCCGCGCACACTTCGGTCACCTGCATCATGCGTCCGAGCGCGTCCGGGGTGCCACGGAGATCGACGACGGCCGCCACACCGGCGACTCCGATGGCCACGTCGGTCAGCCCCTTGCGCCACGGTCGACCGAAGGTGTCCGAGATGATGACACCGACCGAGACACCGAGACGCGCCTTCACGATGTCGCGGATGCGCCGGGCCGAGCGGTCGCTGTCGATCGGCAAGAGAGCCGCCCAACCGCGCTCGACGTTCGAGAGGTCGATTCCGCTGTTGGCGCACACGAAGCCGTGTTTGGTCTCGGTGATGATCAGGTCACCGCGTCGACGCACCACTCGAACGGCTTCGTCCTCGACGAGCGCCTTGTGGGACAGCGGATCGTCGGCGTCGATGGCGACCATGCGGCCCTCGGCTTTGGACACCACCTTTTGCGTGACGACGAGCACGTCGTTGTCGCACAGCGGGCCGTTGGGCTCTTGGCGGCACGCGTCCGCGATGATCTCGCCGAGTTGATCGTCGGGGCGGATCTCGCCGATGCCGACGACTCCCCATGCACTGAGGCGCATGGGGACGGAGGTTGATGCGTTCTCATCGGTCATGTCGGGCTCCTTCGCGGGCGGCGGTCAACGTGGTGGTGGCGAGAGACGCGGCGATCTCGGGGGTTCTCATGATGGTTTCGGCGACCACGCATCGGACTCCGATGGCTTCGATCGCGTCGCGATGTTCGGCGTCTTGCTCGTCGATCACGAGAGTGCCACAGATCGGCGCATAGATGCGCGCCACGCCCAGGACCGAAGCTTCGAAACCGAGTTCGGAGAGCATTCGGTCGGCCGGACCTTTCAAGGCCGAGCCGGCGACGATCGGCGAGATGGCCACCACACGATCGCGGTGCGCGGCCAGGGTGGCGTCGACACCGTGGAGGGCCCGGATCGGGCCGATCGAGACCAGTGGATTCGACGGCGCGATGATGACCGCCTCCGACGCGCCGATTGCGTCGATGAAGGTGGATCGCGCGTGATCGGCTCCGTCGAAACGGATTGCGGTCACCGGCACCGAATGTCGGCGTTTCACGAAGTACTCCTGGAAGCCCACCGTCGTGACGTGGCCGTCCTCGAGAATGTCGACCATGGTTCGAACGCGATCGTCGGTCATCGGCACGATGCGGATCGCGAGTCCCCACGCGCGGGCGATCTCTGCGGTCACCTCGCTGAGCGTCGCGCCCTCCGACAGACGGGCGGTTCGATAGAAGTGCGTGGCGAGGTCACGATCGCCCAAGTTGAACCATTCGGGTGCGGCGGTCGACCCGGCGGGACGCACACCGACGTATCGCGTCAGGTTGGCCATGGCGGTCCACGTTTCGTCGGCCAATCCCCAGCCACGCTCCGGGTCGATCGCACCGGCAACCGTGTAGGTGACCGTGTCGATGTCGGGAGAAATGGACAGTCCGTGCAACACGGTGTCGTCGCCGGTGTTGACCACGGCGGTGACTTCCGCGGGATCGACCGCCAGAACGAGCCCGCGCAGGAATCGAGCGGCACCGACGCCACCGGCCAGGACTGTGATCACAACGTCATTCTTGCCGGTTCACGCGCCATCGGCGAGATTCCGGTAGAGGTGTTCCAATTCGCGGGCGGTGCGGGACCAGTCGAAAACCTCACGTCGACGACGTCCGATGTCGATCAATCGACGTCGTTCGTCGTCGTCGTTGAGAGCCGTGACGAGGGACTCGATCCACGTGGCCCGATCGTTCGTCGGACACAGGAACGCCGCGTCACCGGCCACTTCGGGGATGGAGCCGACGTCGGACGCCACGACCGGGGTGTCGGTGGACATGGCCTCCAGTACCGGGAATCCGAAACCCTCGTCGAGCGAGGGATACGCAACGACACGCGCTCGGTGATACAGCCGACCCACGGTCGCATCGTCCACCCGTCCGAGAAGGTGCACACGTTCGCGAACCACGGTGCTCGCGTTCTCCACCGCCGACCGCACGGCCACGGCATCGTCCCCGTCGCCACCGGCGATCACCAGCCGGGCATCGGGAACCATGCCGATCACGTCGTCCATCAGCGACACGAGAAAGGGCAGGTTCTTCCGTCGTTCGAGCGTTCCCATGGACAGAATCACCGGGCCGTAGTCGGGAAGCCCGTCGATGGATCCGCCTCGCGCGTCCACGAGCGCAGGTGCTCCGAGATGAATAACCGTGACGGACGCGTCGGGAAAGTGCCCCCGCAGACGTTCGGCGGTGGCGTGCGACGAGGCGTGAACGTGAGCGCCGGTGTCGATGGCTCGACGCAATGCGTTCATCATCGAACCGATGTCGCGATGCACCGTGTCGGGATGCTCGAGGGCCCAGCAGTCGTACACCGTGACGAGTCGAGGATGCCGCGATGGCGGAACCACGTAGTTGGTCCCGTGCACCAAATCGACGTCACCGAGGTGTCGATCAGGTCGGGGGCGATCGAAACGTCCCCATGCGCGCAGCGCCAGGGCCGCGGGATAGGGAAGACGAACGGTGTCGGTGCGCAACGCCGCGCGGAAACTCAGGACGTACGGCACGAGGTCGACGGTGCTGTGTGTGGCCATCGCCTCGACGGCGCGACCGACGCCGGTGATGGGGCCGTGCAGGGGTCCGGTATCGAAGGCCACGCGCAACATCAAGGGCGAGGCTAGGTCCCGCACCGTAGGATGCAGGGCAACAGGCCCGGTTGGGCCGTGTACGAGGAGATCCCCATGCCCCGCGCGTTCATCACTGGAGTCACCGGCCAGGACGGCCAACACCTGGCCGAGTTCCTGCACGGCAAGGGGTACCAGGTGTTCGGCATGGTGAAGGGTCAGAACAACCCCAAGGCCGACCTGCTGCGCGATCAGTTCCCGTACGTCGAGATCGTTCCCGGTGACTTGGCCGACCTGCCGTCGTTGGTGAAGGCCATGGAGGTCGCCCAACCCGACGAGGTGTACAACTTGGCGGCCATCTCGTTCGTGGCGCTGTCGTGGAACCAAGCCGAACTGACGGCGAATCTCACCGGCACGGGGGTGTTGCGCATGCTCGAAGCCGTGCGCATGGTGGGGGGTGCTTCGGACAACAAGATCCGCTTCTATCAAGCGTCGTCGTCGGAGATGTTCGGCAAGGTGCGTGAGACGCCCCAAACGGAACGCACACCGTTCCATCCTCGTTCTCCTTACGGTTGTGCCAAGGTGTTCGGTCACGACATCACCGTCAACTACCGCGAGAGTTACGGATTGTGGGCCTGCTCGGGAATCCTCTTCAATCACGAGGGACCACGACGCGGTGTCGAGTTCGTCACGCGAAAGGTCACCAACGCGGCCGCGCGCATCAAGCTCGGACTGCAGAACGAGTTGGTGATGGGCAACCTCGACGCCAAGCGAGACTGGGGCTACGCCGGTGACTACGTGAAGGCCATGTGGCTGATGCTCCAACAAGACGAGCCCGATGATTACGTCATCGCCACCGGCGAGACCCACACCATCGAGGAATTGGTGGAGCGGGCCTTCGCCGAAGTGGGCATCGACGACTGGAAGACGTACGTCCGACAGGACCCCAAGTTCTTCCGACCGGCCGAGGTCGATCTGCTGATCGGCGACGCGACCAAGGCTCGCGAGAAACTCGGCTGGACACCCGAGGTCGATTTCCCGTCGTTGGTCAAGATGATGGTGAAGAACGATCTGGCGCTCGAGGCCGCGCGCGCCGGACTTCCGATCCCGTCCTGAGCAACGATCGCCCGGGCGACGACGTCAGGCCTCGAAGGGGCGATCCGACAGTGCTTCGAGCACCGATCCCTCGTCGATGGTGGCACCGCGTGCCAGCAATTGTCGCAACGACCCCACGAAGATGACGAGGGCCACCAGCGAGCTGGCGACCAGACCGATCTCGACACGCAGATACAGGTCCTCGGCGGACAACCACGTGGTGACGAGGAAAGTGAGCATGCCGGCGAGCCAGCCGAGGGCGACCCGCGCGTGACCGTGCAGGGCGATCACTGCTTGGGCGGTTGCCAGAGCCACCATGTAGATCGCGCTTCCGATGGCCAACATCGTCAGGGTTCGGCGATCGAGCCCGCCGTCGTAGAGGAGATCGAGAATGTCGGGGCCGATGGCGAACGAACCGCCGACACCGATGGCGCCAACGCTCAACACGACGAACATCAAACGACGAAAGCCTCCCCGGAACTCGGTGAGATCGCCGGCAGCGGCCAAGCGGGCCAATCTCGGTAGCAGGGCGGCCTGTACCGCCTGGAAGAGGAACAACGGGATTCGCGCCAGAAGAACGCCGTTGCCGAAACGCGTAACCTCGTCACGCTGTGAACCATTGGCGAGCACGTCGATGGCGATGGGGCCGGCGTTCACCAAACCGGCGCCCATGATCGACCCGATGAGCAACCAGCCCAGATTCGACGTCACCTCGCTCCACTCGGCGGGGGGACCATCGGTGGTGCGCAGTTGTCCGCGCGCGCCGACGATGAGAACACCGGTGAGGGGTGCCAAGGCCACGAGCATGGCGTAGGCGCCGACGTCGTCCACGTCGAGCTGCCACAAGACGATGCAGCCGACGATGCGCACGAATCCATCGGCGCCCATCACCATGCCGTACGCCGCGAACCGGCCCTCACCCGAACAGATTCCCCGTGCCAAATGGGCCGGGGCGTACGAGACGAAGGCGATGATCAAGGCCACCGTGACGAGCCCGTAGCCCTCGAAGAACTCGCGGGTGGCGACGGGGCCGAGCGCGGCCACGGTCGCCGACACGGCCACGGTGATACCGACACCGAGCGGGACGATGCGCCGAACCACCGGGGTGCCGCCCAAAGACAGGGCTCGACGGTGGGCCAAGGCGCGACCCATTTCCTGCTCCAAGGGCAAGAAGAAGCCGGGCGCCAAGGCGAAGGTGGCGAACCACAAGGCGACGATGGGCTTGAAGTCGTCCTTGCCCAGGGCCTCTTGTCCCACTTTGAAGAACGCGTAGCTGGAGATGCCGGCCACGAGCAGGCCGATGCCGACGGCGATGGTGCCCTCGGGGAGGGGAACGCGAGACGAGGCATCGCTCGTCGAGGCGGGGGAGTCGGCGTCACCACTCAAGAACCCCAACCCTAGCGATGGGGGTTGGTCCGAGGGGATGATGAATGCCCTGCACAGGGGTCTGCCTCACCCGAGAAAGGTCGGAACACGCGACCTTGGGCACCTCGGGTGAACCCGGCTCATCGCGGTCGACGGGTAGCCTTCGCCCCACCTTGGAGAACGAGTTGGAGCCTCATCTTTCCGACGACGACCGTGAGGATGCCGTCGCCCCCGCCCCTGCCGCTCCCGGCGTGGTGGCGGCTCTCGTCGTCCATGCACCCACCGACGCCCTCGGGGAATGCTTGGACTCCCTGAACGCCCAGGACTACCCGAACCTGCAGACGTTGGTGCTGGTGACCGGCTCGGATCCCGACGACGTGGCCCGGGTGAACGACCTGGTGGAGGCCCGCTCGATGGCGGCCCATGTGCGTCAGGTCGGCGCGAACCCCGGTTTCGGAGCGGTCGCCAATTCGGTCGCCCGACTGGTTCAGGGCGACAGCGGGTTCTTTTTGTTCCTGCACGACGATGTGGCTCTCGATCCCGATGCCGTGCGCTTGATGGTGGAGGAGTTGTATCGATCGAACGCCGGTCTGGTGGGCCCGAAGATCGTGGATTGGGACGATGTTCGTCGATTGCAGATGGTCGGATTCGATGCGGATCGCTTCGGGGAACTCGACAGTGCAGTCGAGGAGCACGAGATCGATCAGGAACAACACGATGCCGTGCGAGACGTTTTCGTGCTCCCCAGTGCTTGCCTGCTCGTTCGTGCTGATCTGTTCCGTGAGATGGGTGGATTCGAGGAGGCGATCGAGTTCCACGGTGAGGACCTCGACTTGTGCTGGCGCGCGCATCTGATGGGAGCCCGCGTGGTGGTGGCTCCGGCGGCGCGGGTGAGGCATCGGGGGAGGTTGCGCGATCGACGCGACGACCTGTCGCACGTGGCGATGGATGCGCGTCACCGTTTGTCGACGGTCGCGTCCCTGACCGGGGCCGCACGATCGCTCGTCGTCGTTCCCGCCTTGATCGTGGTCACTCTGATCGAGGCGCTCGTGTCGCTCGTGACCGGTCACCCACGTCGGGCATCCACCGAAGTCGGCGCGCTGGTGTCGGCTCCGCGCGACACGCTGTCGATTCTGCGACGTCGGCGACGTGTCGCGGCG
Organism: Acidimicrobiales bacterium; assembly: GCA_030833305.1. Classification (GTDB taxonomy): domain Bacteria; phylum Actinomycetota; class Acidimicrobiia; order Acidimicrobiales; family Ilumatobacteraceae; genus Casp-actino8. The sequence goes on from JAURHL010000013.1 coordinate 18,317, forward strand.
TTGCGTCGCATCCCCGACCGCGAGATCGCCGACCTGCAGGTGCGAGGAAGCGTTCGCTGGCGACGGGTGGTTCGCGGTCGACAACGATCGTCTGGTCCCGTCTCTGGTGGTGGTCGGTCAAATGACACGGGTTCCCGCGAGCCCGTCGCCATCGTGACGTGGTTCGTCCTGTGGGCCCTGTTGTTCGTGGGCTCGCGCGATCTGATCTCGGGCGGTGTCGCATCAGTCGCCGACATGATGCCGTGGGTCGACTCGCCTCGCGATCTCTTTCATTCGTATCTGTCCGGGTGGTGGGACAAGGACCTCGGGGCCACGACGGCGCAACCAACCGGCAACCTGCTGATGGCTCTGGCCGGCGTCCTCACCTTGGGTCATCCGGCATTGGCGCAGACGATGGCGATCATCGGACTCGTGGCCGCGGGGTGGTTGGGGGCGTCGCGACTGTGCGCCGTGGCATCGGTGCCGCGGGCCCGCCTCATCGGCACCATCGCGTACGCGGCCGTTCCGCTTCCGTACGCCGCCGTGGCCGCGGGGCGCCTGCAAGCGCTGATCGCCTACGCCGTACTGCCGTGGGCGTTGCACTTGATGCGATTGTTCGGTGGTCTCGGCCTTCCGCGCGGTGCGGAAGAGTCGAGTCGGGCCGTGGGCGATGTCGTCGACCATCCCGACACCGCCACGAGGGTGCGCATCGTGTCGTCATTCGCTCTCCTCATGAGTGTCACGGCGGCATTCGCGCCCGCGGTGATGTTGGTCGTCCTGGTGTGTGCGGTGCTGTGGATCCTGGCGACGTTGTTGGCGGGTGGATCCTCGCGCGCCGCCGGTCTGGGGATCGCTGCGGTGTTGGTGTCGATCGTGGCCGCGGTGGTGGTGAACCTTCCATGGATGACGCGTTACCTGGCGTCGGACGGCTGGCGCGCCTTCATCGGGTCGCGCACCGGGACCGAACTCGGGGTTTGGCAATTACTGCGCTTCGGCATCGGACCGTCCGCCCTCGGCGGTCTCGTGATCTTGTTGTTCGTTCCCGCGCTCGTGGCTCCCTTCGTGTCGCGCGGTTGGCGTTTCGTGTGGGCGATGCGCGCGGCCGTGCTGATCGCCGGCTCGACGTTGCTGGCCGTGCTCGGACAACGTGACTCCTTCCCCGTCGATCTGCCCGAGCCCGGCGTGTTGCTGGCCCCGGCGGCGGTCGGCGTCGCCCTCGGTGTCTCGATGGTCTGGGTGGTCTTCGGGGCCGACGTTCGAGGCGCACGATTCGGCCTGCGCCAACCGGTGGCGCTCGTCTCGTTGGCGTGCATTCCCCTCGGTCTCGTTCCGGCCTTGGCGGTGGCCAGCGATGGTCGATGGGAACAACCCGACACCACCTTCTCCGAGCAGATGACCGAATTGTTGGCCACCGACGACCTGGGTGGATTCAGGGTTCTGATCATCGGCGATGAACGTTTGATCCCCGGTGCGTCGCACGAGATCGACGCGGGCCTCGGCTATTCGGTCGTCGAATCCGGTCGGCTCGACGCCGACGATCTGTGGACCCCGGCGCCCGACGACGTCGATCGCTACCTCGAACCGCTGATCGAAGCGGTGGCGTCCGGAGCGACCGACCGTGTCGGTCGATTGATGGCCCCTCTCGGGGTGCGTTACGTGGTGATCCCCGTGGTGGATCGCGTGGTTTCGACGTCGCGTGATCCTCTCCCCGTCCCGGATGGATTGGTGGACGCTTTCGGCGCTCAACTCGACTTCCGAAGAAAATTCTCCCCTGCGAGCATGGTCGTCTTCGAGAACCAACAAGCGATCCCTACGGTGTCGATCCTGACGGCGGCGGGGTCAGACGCCGCTTCGTCGGGTGGTGACGAAGCCCTGGCGGTCGTCGACATGTCGGGCGCCGTGCCCGTGTCGTCCCTGGCCCGGCCGTGGAAGTCCGTATCGGAATCGGTTCCCGCGGGCACGCTTCATCTCGGTGTACCACTCGATGGGAGTTGGTCGGTCACGGTCGATGGTCGCGCGATCGACCTCGGTGCCTCGTTCGGTTCGGTGATGTCGGCGACCATCGACGACCCCGGAGTGCTCGAGCTGTCCCACGAGCGGCCGTTCTCGAGAATCCTGTGGACATTCGTGCAGTTCGTGCTGTGGGCGATTCTCGTGGTCGGGTGGCGCCAGCCCCGCCGCTTGGGTCGTCGGTGGACAACTCGCACCTCCCCGGTGGTCGTGGAGGACTCGCCGATCATCGCGATGGAGGATCGTCCGTGAACCTGCGTCGCATCACTCCGTTCGTGGTCGTCGCCGTGGTGATCGGGGCGATCGTGTACGCCGAGGACGGCGTGCGATCCGACGTGCCGCCCATCTTCTCCGTGTCCGATTCGGCGGGGACACCGGTGATTCCCGGTGATGAGTCGTCGATCACCACGTCATGGTTCTGTGGTGGTACGTCGGCGGCGGGCGACAGTGGTAGCGGGTTGTACTCCGGTGAGGTCGTTCTGTCGAACCCCACCGATGTCGTCGCCCGAGGCACCGTGACCGCCTTGACCGCCGACGGGAAGCCCGTCGAATCGCCCGTGACCGTCGATGCCCGCGGACAGTCCATCATCGACGTTCGTTCGCTCGTGGATTCGTCGTACGCCTCGACGATCGTCGAGTTGGACTCCTCGTTCGTGGCGGTCGAGCAGAGAGCAATTCATCCCGCCGGCACGGCTGTCGCGCCCTGTGCCAATGCCACCTCCGACGCGTGGCACTTCGCTGACGGCTTCACGTTCGACGGGTCCGACTTCCGGTTGATACTCACCAACCCGTATCTGTCGGCGGCCATCGTCAACGTGTCGGTGGCCACCGAGGCCGGGCCCCGCACGCCGTCGAATCTCCAGGGCTATGTCGTTCCCGCGCGGTCGATTCGGGTGTTGAACGTCGCTGAAGCAGGTTTCCGCGACGAAAAGGTGTTGGCGGTGTCGGTGGTGGCGGAATCCGGTCGCTTCGTGGCGGCCAAGGACCAGCATTACCTCGGCGGTGGACGACTGGGTCACATCAACGCACTGGGAGCTCCGGCGGCCTCGAGCGAGTGGTGGTTCGCCGACGGTGAGAAGGGCTCCGGAATCTCGGAGCGATACTCGATCTACAACCCCACCGACGAGGCTGCTCAGGCGTCGGTTCTGGTTCTGGGACTGGGGCAAGTCGACGCCACCTTGCCTCCCGCGACACTGTCGGTTCCGGCCCACGAGGTGGTCACATTGGACACCTCGACGATCGAGGGTCTGCCCGATGGTGCCCACGCCATGCTGATCTCGAGTGAAACCGGATCGGATCTGGTGGTCGAACGCGTGATCACGCGTCCGGCCGCCGATTACGTCGCGACCACCGCCGTGCTCGGTGTGATGGGCGGGTACACATCTGAGCGTTGGCGCATTCCGACCAGTACGTCGATCGCCATCGAGGACGTGCTCATCGTGTTGAACACCTCGGGTGAGGCCGGAACGTTCACCGTCTATTCGGTCGGGCCGGGTGGTGAGGAGCCGGTGACCGGTTTGACCGATGTCGTTCTCGGACCCAACTCCGTCGTGTCCGTCGACTTGATCGATCCGCTCGCGTTCGGTCGACCGCTGGTGGTGGCCGGTGATCGTCCGATGGTCGTCGAACGACGTCTCGAGCGCACCGCGACCTTGCGCGGGCGTAGCGGCTCGTTGGCGTTCCCGGAGTGATCGACGTGCAGTTCCTGATCGCCGCTTCCATCGCCGTCGCGGTCTCCCTGGTGGCCCTGTTGCTGCGCCGTCGGCGTCGCACCGATGCCCCAACCCAGAAAAGCTGGAACGTGCCGACGCAAG
>JAURHL010000140.1 GCA_030833305.1 Acidimicrobiales bacterium
TGTCTCGGTCTACGGTTGGAAAGGGGCAAGATCGGGGGCGCGACGTGGGGCAAGAACAGGACATCCGTAGCGATCCGCGCACGATCGACACCGCGTGGATGGCCCGCGTGTTGGATGAGGCGGGAGTGTCCGCGGGCGCCACGTTGGCGGACTGTCGATTCGAGGGCTTCGTCGGCACCGGCCAGACCGGTTGCAACGGTCGTTTCTCCCTGACATGGGACGAGTCCGTGGGGCGACCGGCCACGGTGATGGGCAAGTTCCCCTCGCTCGACGAAACCGCCCGTGCCACGGGCTTCGGTGGCAGCGCGTACGTCACCGAGTACAACTTCTACAGTCGCGTCGCACCGACGGTGAGCGTTCGCGCGCCGAAATGTCATCACGCGGCGTTGAACCTCGAGGCCCAACAGTTCTGCCTCATCATGGAGGACCTGAACGGGTCCGAACAGGGTGACCAGTTCGTCGGGCTCACTCTCGACGAGGCCGAGTTGGCCATCGAGCAGGCGGTTCTCATGCACGCCCCGCGCTGGGGTGACCCCTCCTTGTCAGAGATCGCAGCCAACCCGGCCACCATCGAGGAACGCGCGGCCATGCTGTCGATGATCTACTCGATGTTGTTGCCGGCGTTCATGGAGCGACTCGGTGAGCGATTGGAAGAACCGATCGCCCGCATCGTTCAGGACTTCGCCCCGCACGTGGCGCGTTGGGCCATGGGCTCGGGCACGCCGCTCACTCTCGCGCACTACGACTTCCGACCCGACAACTTCCTCTTCGCCCGCACGCCCGACGCGCCGCCGTTGGTGATCGTCGACTGGCAGACCGCCAATCAGGGGCTGGGCATGGTGGACGTGTCCTACATGATCGCGGGCAGCTTCACCCCCGAGCGCCGCCGCGAGGTGGAGCACGAGTTGCTGGAGTCGTACCGCGGGCGCATGAACGCCGCCGGCGTCGCCTACGACCGCGACACGGCGTGGCGTGACTACCGCTTCGGTTCGTTGTGGGGGCTGATCATCACGGTGTTGGCCACGTCGATGGCCGCGCGAACCGAACGCGGCGACGATCTGTTCGTGAAGATGGCCACCCAACACGGCCATCAAGCCATCGATCACGACGCGATGAGCCTGGTGACCTGAGCCCGGTGAAGTGAAACGGAGAACAACGTGACGACCACCTTCGATCCCGACAGCCTGCGCGAGAAGTACCGCCTCGAGCGCGACAAGCGCCTGCGCGAGGACGGCAACGACCAATACGTCGACATCTCCGAGTACGCGCAGTATCTCGACGATCCGTACACGCGTCCCTCCACCCGGGAGCCCTTGTTCGACGAGGTGACCGTGGCCATCATCGGTGGTGGCTTCGGCGGCTTGTTGGCCGGCGCGCGTCTGCGCGAGGCCGGCATCGAGGATCTGCGCGTCATCGAGAAAGGCGGCGACTTCGGGGGCACCTGGTACTGGAATCGCTATCCGGGCGCGGCCTGCGACGTGGAGTCGTACATCTACCTGCCGTTGTTGGAAGAGATCGGTTACATCCCGAAGAAGAAGTACACCGACGCCCCCGAGATCCTGGCGCACAGTCGCGCCATCGGCGAGCACTTCCGCCTGTACGACAACGCGTGCTTCTCCACCGAGGTGACCGGAATGGTGTGGGAGGAGTCGTCGCGTCGGTGGATCATCTCCACCAACCGCGGCGACCGTATGCGCGCGCGTTGGGTGATCATGGCCAACGGTCCGCTGCATCGCCCGAAGCTGCCCGGCATCCGGGGCATCGAGTCCTTCCGTGGTCACACCTTCCACACCAGTCGATGGGACTACGACTACACCGGTGGCGACTCCACCGGTGGTCTGAGCAAGTTGGCCGACAAGCGCGTGGGAATCATCGGCACCGGTGCCACCGCGGTGCAATGCGTTCCGCACCTCGGCGCCGCGGCGAAGGAGTTGTACGTGTTCCAGCGCACGCCGTCGTCGATCGACGTGCGCAACAACCGAGCCACCGATCCGGAGTGGGCGGCCTCGTTGCAGCCGGGATGGCAGCGCGAGCGCATGGACAACTTCAACACCCTGGTCAGCGGCGGGTACGCCGAGGTCGATCTGGTGAACGACGGTTGGACCGACATCATCGCGAACCTGCTCATCCGGCTGCGTTCGCAGGAGAAGGTCGACCTCTCACCGGAATCCCTGGCCCGCAACATGGAACTGGCCGACTTCGAGAAGATGGAGCAGATCCGGTCGCGCGTCGATCAGTTGGTCTCCGACCCGTCGACCGCGTCGGCATTGAAGCCGTGGTACCGACAGTTCTGCAAGCGCCCGTGCTTCCACGACGAGTATCTGGACACGTTCAACCGGCCCAACGTGCACCTCATCGACACCGACGGACAAGGCGTGCAGCTGATCACCGAGAAGGGAGTGGTGGTGAACGGCGTCGAGTACGACCTCGATTGCCTCATCTACGCCACCGGCTTCGAGGTGGGCACCGAGTACACGCGGCGATCGGGTTACGAGTTGCAGGGTGTCGACGGCGAGACCCTCACGCAGCATTGGGCCGACGGCACCCGCACCCTGCACGGTTTCCACAGTCGCGGATTCCCGAACTGTTTCATCGTCAGTCAGACGCAGTCGGGGTTCACCGTGAACTTCCCGCACATGTTGAACGAGCAGAGCATCCACCTGGCTCATCTGATCGCGCACCTCGAACAGAACGGACTCACCCGGGCCGAGGTCACCGCCGAGGCCGAGGAGAAGTGGGTGCGCACCATCGTCGATCTGGCCCAGAACAACATCAAGTTCCTCGAAGCCTGCACACCCGGCTACTACAACAACGAGGGCAAGCCGGCCGCGCGCAGTCTGCAGAGCGGCAGCTACGGCGGCGGCCCCGTGGCTTTCGTCAAAGTGCTCGAGCGCTGGCGCGAGCAAGGAGAGTTGGACGGTCTGGAAGTCTCCTGATCAGGTGGCGCACTCGGACTCGGTGACCGTGACCGCGAAGGGGCTGGTCTCGTCGAAGTCCACGTAGAAGTCGGGGGCCTCGTCGGGCGTGGGGATCTCGTCGAGATCACGCAGCCCCTCGGCCACCTTGGATGCGCCACCGGAACGGCTCAGCCATTCCTGGAACGGCTCACCGGCTTTGCGCTCCTCGGCGAAGCGACGGATCACGCGGGCCGCGGCCACCGGTGCGTTCTTGGCCGGCAGGCGCAACGCCTTCTGTCCGAAGTGGATCTGTTCGTCACCCACGAAACCGCCGAGCAGCATCTGATATCCGGGAATGGCCCGACCGTTGGCGCGGCGCTCGGCGCCGAAGAAGCCGATGTCGGACGCGTGATGCTGGCCGCAACTGTTCGTGCAACCCGAGATGTTGATGCGCACGCCACCCACCTCGGCCAGACCCTCTTCTTCCAACTGCTCGCCGATGGCCTTGGCCAGACCGCGACTCTGCGTGACGGCGATGTTGCAGGTGTCGGCACCGGGACACGCCACCACGTCGCGAGCCAGCTCGGCGCCGGGTCGGGCCATGCCGATGGCTTCGAGTCGCGCGTAGAGCGTGGCCAATTGATCCTCGCGCAGTCCGCGGAACACCACGTTCTGGCGATTCGACAGGCGCACGTCGGCGCCGAGTTCGCGCTGGATGGACGCCAAGGACGTGAACTGGGCCGCGGTGATGTCGCCGAGGGCCGCGTAGGCGACCGCGGACACCGAGCCGTTGCCGGCGCCACGAATGACGCTCGTCTGTTCCCACCGTGTGTAGGGATCGCTGCTGCGCAACGTGACCGCCACGCCCTGACCGACGGCGGTGGCCTCACCGGCCTTGCCGGCGGGAGCGTCACCGGCGGCCACCACTTCGGGCGGAATGCCACCGGGCCACGTGGAGGACGCGGGCAACGTGTGACGGATCTTGATCACCCGGCGACGCACTTCGTCGATGCCCAACTGGTCGACGACCCACTTCAGTCGCGCGCGCAACTTGTTGTCGCGGTTGCCGGTCTGTTCGAAGACGCGCAACACGGCCTCGATGGTGGGCAGCAGATCCTCGCGGGTGGTGAAGTCCTCGAGGGCCAGGGCCGGATGCGGCGTGGCACCCAAACCGCCGGCGATGTACACGCGGAATCCCTGCTCGACCGAACCGTCGTCGTTCGTGCGCGACACCGCCACCACGCCGACGTCGTTGAACATGGCCTGCCCGCAGTCGGTGCTGCAGCCCGAGAAGTTCACCTTGAACTTGCGGGGCAGACGCTGGCCCAGCGGATTGCGCACGAAGTGCCGGAACACGGCCTCGGCCCACGGCGTGACGTCGATCTTCTCGTACGGGCAGGCACCGGCCAGGTGGCAGGCCATCACGTTGCGCACCGTGTCGCCGCACGCTTCGCGCGAGGTGAGACCGACCGCGGCCAGTTCGCGCAGCAACGCGGGAATGCGGGTGAGTTCGACGAAGTGGAACTGGATGTTCTGGCGCGTGGTGATGTGGCCCCAGCCGCGCGAGAACTCGGTGGACAGACGGCCCATCAGATCCAGTTGTTCGGGGGTGATGGTGCCCGCGGGCAACTTGATGCGCACCATCTGGTTCGTGCCACCCTGTCGCTGTCCGTAGATGCCGTTGTTCAGACGCATCACGCGGAACACGTCCTCACTGATCTCGCCTTTCAGGTACTGATCGATGGCGATCTCGAAGCGCTCGATGTCGCGCATTTGTTCGGCGTCGAGGTCGCGCGGTTGGGGGGCGGGGGCGATGGTCATGTTCGTGTTCCTTCTAACGTCCGGTGTTCTCGCCCACCTCGCGGAGGGCGTCGTGTAGGGCGCCGCGCAGGCGTCGGGTTTGTTCGGCGGAAAGATGCGCCACCAGTCCGGCGCCGGGGTTGCCGATGTCCTCGACGGTGAGGACCACGCGCGGCTCGGCGTCGTCGTAGTCGTCGCAGATGGCCACCGCCCACGACACCGGTGTGGCGTCGTCGGCTCCGGGGGGCACACCGTTCAGGCCGATGGGTTCGTCGTCGATGCTGCGTCGCACGTCAGATCACCGCGTTCGTCTCGACGGAGCCACTGGTGAAATCGAACGCCGCCACCGCGCCGATCACGATGGTGGCCGGTGACTCGACGTGCGTGTCGGCGAGATCGACCAACGTGGTGCGCACCGTGTGTTGCTCGGGACGCGTGCCCCAATGGATGGCCGCCACGGGGGTGCTCGGCGAAAGCCCACCGTTCATGAGACGAGTGGCGATGACGGCGCGTTCGGCCACGCCCATGAGGATCACGATCGTTCCGCCCACCTTGGCCAGTGCCTCCCACTCGACGTTGGTGGAGCC
>JAURHL010000141.1 GCA_030833305.1 Acidimicrobiales bacterium
TCGTCGCGCGAGCGCACCATGTCGATGATGAAGTCGATGGCAGGCGTGGAATCCGCCGGCCGCGACGGCTCTGGCAACTCCGCTCCGTCCATCCCACTCTTTCCATGTACGTAGTCGGCGAATACCGGTGGCTGGACGAGCGGCTTGTCGGCTCCCGAGTGCAACGGTGCCGTCGATCCGCAAAGATCCAGGATGATGCGTGCGTTTCGCGTGGTGAGTTCGAGCGGTGCGTTTCCCGCCACCGTCGTAACCCCCAGTACGTTGCAGAACTTCGCGGCCACGATGAGTGCGAACGCATCGTCGTGACCGGGATCGCAATCCAGGATGATGTTTGGTGGAAGCGACATCCAGACGAGCCTAAACCACCCCGATGATCACCCGGCAGTCACGTGGAGTTCCTTCAACCGTCCTGCGCAAACCACGCGGTCGTATCGGGGGGAACCATTCCGTCGACGAGTTCGCTCGATGCACACAGCAACGTGCCTCGCACCGTCGGCGTGGGGCCATCGCCCATGTTGGCGACGCACACCACGGTGGGGTGATTGGCAAGCACCCGCTTGAACACCACGACACCGTCCCGGCAACGCACGTCATCCCACTCCAGTACGCCGCTCAACAGTGCGTGGTGCGCCCGGCGAACGGCAATTGCCTTTCGCACCCGCGCCAGTGACGACGAGGGATCGGATTCCTGCACCTCGACGGACAACTCGCCCCAAGTCGTTGGTTGAGTCAGCCATGCAGGCGACCCCGTCGACGGACCGAAACCCAACGACACGCCACCACGGGTCCATGGCATCGGCACGCGACATCCGTCCCGGCCGAGATGTTCGCCGTTGGTGCGCCGGAAGTGCGGGTCTTGTCGCTGCGAGTCATCGAGATCGATCACCTCTTCGAGACCCAACTCCTGGCCATTGAACAGATACGTGGTGCCCGGCAACGCGAGAATCGTGTACATCGCGGCGCGTGCGCGACGACGACCCAATGCGAGGTGTTCGGTGGTTGCAACCTGCCGAAGCACCACCCGTCCCCCGTACCGCGTGGGCGAACGACGCACATCGTGGTTCTCCGTCACCCACGTCGTCGGCGCACCGACCAATGCGTCCGCAGCCATCGAGTCGGTGATGATTCGCTTCCACGCCTCGCCGTTCCACTCGGCAGTCAGCAGGTCGAAGTTGAATCCGGTATGCAACTCGTCGGCACGCAGGTACCGGGCGCGCTTCTCCGGCGTGTCGAGCCACGCCTCCGCCACGAACACCCGCGGCGGGTCGTAGGAGTCGGCGATCCTCCTCCACCGTCGGTAGATGTCGTGCACCTCGGGTTGGTCGAAATACGGGCGGGCGTGTGGATCAAGCAGGGTCGCATCGTTCGCATCCTTCACGTCGGGATATCCCGCCTCTTTCACCATCCCCTGGGCAACGTCGATTCGGATTCCATCGACCCCCCGGTCGAACCAGAACCGCAGCGTGTCATCGAACTCCTTCACCACGTCGGGGTGATTCCAGTTGAGGTCCGGCTGACCGGAGTCGAACAGATGGAGGTACCACCACCCGGTGAGTGCACCGCTCGCGTCCCGAATTTGCGTCCAGGCGACGCCCCCGAAAATCGACTGCCAGTTGTTCGGAGGAAGTTCACCATGTTCACCCTTGCCCTGCACGCAGTGGAAGCGCTGCCACGCGGCCGAACCCGGAGGGGTTCCAATGGCTTCCACGAAGAACGGATGCTCGATGCTGGAGTGATTCGGAACGACATCCAGGATCACCCGAATGTCTCGCGCGTGCGCCTCCCGAATGAAGCGCTCCGCGTCCGCGATGGAACCGAACAGTGGGTCGACGTTGCGATAGTCGGAGACGTCGTAGCCCCCGTCGCACTGCGGGCTCGGAAAAATCGGACTGAACCACACGGCGTCCACACCGAGAGCCTGCAGGTAGTCCAACCGAGAAATTGCGCCCGGCAGGTCACCGACGCCATCACCGTTTCCATCGGCGAACGACTTCGGATACACCTGGTACACCACGGCATTTCGCCACCATTCCAACCGTTCCGTCACGTCACTTCACCTTTCGTTGTTGAATTCCTGAACGTCACTTCGCACGACGGCGCCGTCAGCGAAGCGCGAGACCGCCACCACGCGAATCATCCCGCCCTCGGGAAGCGTGCTCGGCGCGAGGAATCCTCGATAGGGCGCCGAGTCATCCACGGATACCCGACGCCAACCGTCACCGGCATCGATGATGAACGACACCTCTTGCGGTGAGTCGGACGTCTCCGCCGAGATCAACCACAGGTCGCTGAAGTCGTCCGGGCCGATCGTCACGACCGGGGTTGCTTTGTTCACGGGAAACTGCTCACCGGCGCGCAACACCGATGCAGAAAGTGGCGGAATCGTGACCTCCATCTCCCCGATTGCGTCCGATACCGCGCCGGGTACGGGCCCCCACACCTTGTCGAACGTGGCATTCGGTGTGGACGTCGGAACGAGCAACGTGACGGATTCCATCGAGTTGTTGAAGAGCGTCACGTACTCCAGTCGTTCCCCGTTGTCGAAACGACTGACCGCAAGGGTTCCCGAGTTGCGCGCACGTGGCAACGTCGCCCCGCGCCACAGCACCGGCACTTCGCGACGGAGGCGCGCCAGTTCCCGAAGATGCTCACCGACCGGATGGTTGGCTACGTCGAACGAAGATCCCGTGCCGATTGGTCCACCGCCCACACGTTCCTGCACTTGCCACGACGTCACCTGGGTGGGAAACAAGTCCTGACGCGCCTCCTTGTCACCACCGGTACCGATGATTCCGAATTCGTCCCCGTAATAGATGATCGGCGCGCCACGCGAGAGGTACAACAAACTGTGCCCAAGGTTCACACGTTGCAGCAGTTCGCGGCCCTCCGCGCCCGACTGACCCTTGATGACCATTGCCGTACGCCCGATGTCGTGGTTCCCGATGAAGGTGCCGGGCGTCGGGGCACGACCATCGTCGGTGCGCGAGTAGTCGTCGTCCTCCAAACGCAACATGATTGGACCGGCGCCGACCAGTCCCCCCGCGTATCGGGCAATAGCGTCATACAACGGGAAGTCGAGTTGATTCGGAAGCCCCCATTCGCGTTCGTAGACACTCTGCGAGATTGGTTCGGTGATCCATGTTTCACCGAAAATCTCGAAATCGTCGATTCCCGCCGACCGTGCCGTTTCCAGGATCTGCGGAACCCACCGTTTGTAGAAATCGCGATCCACGTGCCGAGACGTATCGATACGAAATCCATCGAATTTGAACCGGGTGATCCAACTGCCGAATACTTGCGCCAGGCCGTCGACCACCTCGGGCTTCTCGGTGTACAAGTCGTCAAGTCCCGAGAAGTCGCCCTGCTCGATGCACGCCTGTGAGCAGCCACCCCAGTTGATGTCACCGCGGTTGTGATAGTTCGACGTGTCGTTCATCCACTCCGGCTTCTTCAGGGATGACTCATCCGGCAACACGTAGGCCTCGTACGCAGGTGACGGCGCCTCCACGAACCCACTACCGCCCACCAGCATGATCACGTCACCCGTGTGGTTCACCACCACGTCGAGGTACACCTTCATTCCCAAGGAGTGCGCACAATCCACGAACTCCACGAGTTCGGCTTCGGTTCCGAAACGCGGATCCACGGTGGTGAAATCCACCCCCCAATAACCGTGGTATGCCGCGCTGTCTCCCTGTACCGTTCGCTGCACGACCAGCGGTGTAATCCAGATGCCGTTGAAGCCGAGGTCTGCCAGTCGCTGCAATCCGTTCTTCGAGTCCGTGCAGCCTCCGGTGAGACCCTTCAGGTCCCCACCATGGAAGAACCCGATGTCAGTCGGGTCGAAGCCGGTGATCTTTCGTGGACCCGCAAGGAATCCGCCATCGTTCGCCGGGTTGCCGTTGGCGTATCTATCGGTCATCACGAAGTAGATCACCCGCGATGCAAAATCGGAGTACACGATCGGCAGGGCAAGCGATTCGATCAGCGCCGACTCCTCCGTTGAACCGGGTACGGGAATCGAGTCTCCTGCCAATTCCGCCGCCGCAGCGTTTGCCGGGTCGATCGCGGTCCCGAGGTCGTCGGTGGAACCAGTCGCCGAGCAAGCCGCGAGTGCAATCAGCGTTGCAGCTGCAAGGCCGCGGCTAACGAAGCGCTTCGCCGGTTTGTGCATCGAAGTAGTGGAGATTCGCGGTGTCCAGCGCAATACGAACGTCGGTGCCGGTCTTCATCGCCATTCGAGGCGGGAAATACGCAACCAAATTGGTGACGAACGAGCTCGCCGATTCGGTCGGCTGGTCTTCCGGTCGCGTGGACGCCGAGATCGCGGAGGTGGAGATGGCCACTTTGGTGGCATTGATGTGCAGATAACCGATCTGCGACGACCCGAGCGCCTCGAGGAGACCGAGTCGACCAGTGATCGCCGGCCACTGCGGTTTCGTGTCGGCCGCATGCACATCTTCGGCGCGAACGCCGAGCACGATGTCCTTGCCGGCATAGTCGGGTAGACGCGGGTATCGCCAGTTGCGATCTGCAGGCAATGGAATCGTTACTCCTGCCAGCACGACCGCAACGTTGTCGCCATCCTTTTCCACCCGAGCCTCGAAGAGGTTCATCGGTGGAGTCCCGATGAAGCCGGCGACGAACAAGTTGGCTGGCTCGTCGTACAACTCCTGCGGAGGCGCCACCTGCTGTAGAACTCCCATGCTCATCACGGCGACGCGGTCGCCCATGGTCATGGCTTCAACTTGATCGTGGGTCACGTAGATGGTGGTGGTACCGAGTTGCTTCTGCAAGTTGGAGATCTCGGCTCGCATCTGTACCCGCAACTTGGCGTCCAAGTTAGAGAGAGGCTCGTCCCTCAGGAACACCTTCGGTTCACGAACGATGGCACGACCCATGGCCACGCGTTGCCGCTGTCCCCCGGAGAGCTCCTTTGGCCGACGATCGAGGTACGGAAGGAGGTCCAACAACGTGGCCGCCCACTCCACCTGCTTGGCAATCTTCTCCTTCGGCTCCTTGCGAAGCCGGAGACCGAACGCGATGTTGTCGGCAACCGAGAGATGCGGATACAGCGCGTAGTTCTGGAACACCATCGCAATGTCGCGATCCTTCGACGTCAAGTCGTTGACGACCTTGTCGCCGATCAGCAGGGTGCCATCGGTGATCTCCTCAAGGCCGGCAATCATACGGAGCGAGGTGGTTTTGCCGCAGCCCGAGGGCCCCACAAACACCATGAACTCGCCATCTCTGATCTCAAGGGAGAGG
>JAURHL010000142.1 GCA_030833305.1 Acidimicrobiales bacterium
CGGCCCGCGCCGACATTCATAACGCGTTCCCGTTGCCGGTTGGCCCGCTTGACATGGGCGGGACGTGCGACCGCACGACACCCGCATGCCGAGAGTGTTACGCCGCCGGTATCGAGAACCTAAGCCCCAACCTGGCCCGCAACGCCTCGCACAATCTGGTCACGTTGCGCAGCTTGTACGGTGCCGGGGGCCGAGCTGGGGCCGGTCGCGTCGCCGCCGCCCTGGTCGCCGTGGTCGAACACTCAGCTCGCCAGCAGACCGCGCGAGGGGTGCGCCGACCGGCGTTCCGGTGGCATTCCGGCGGGGATCTGTTCGCCCCGTGGTATGCGCGAGCGATCCGCGAGACGATGCGCCAGACCCCCGCCGTGGATCATTGGCTTTACACCCGCGACCAGGTGAACGCCCGCCACCTGCTACCACTACCGGAGAACGCCCGCGCCTACCTGTCGGCAGACGAGTACAACGCCGCGACGATGGCCCGCGCCTCGGTGCGTCTCGGACTGCCGGTGGCAGTACTCGCCGACGACCGCGCCCACGCCGTCGCCGTCTGGGCGCAGTTGGCAGCCGTCGCCCCCGTAGCCGGTCGCCCGTTCGAGTGTCCCGCCACCGGTCGCCACGTCGACGACGGAACCGGAGTCGCGGCGCACGTCGTAGGCTCCGACGGACGCCGGAGCACGGCCCGCCCCGGTGCGCCCGGTGTCGGCGCGTGTATTTCGTGCGCCGTTTGTCTGCCCGGTGGCCCGGTGCGCCCGGTGACCTTCCTACAGCATGGCGGGAAAGGTTCGCCGGACTCACGCGGGAAACTCGGCGCAGCCATCGCCGTTCGCGTTCGTCGAATCGAGGTGACCGCATGACCGCCCGAGGAAGGTACTACAACGCGGGCCGGGGGCCGAGAATCAACACCGAACGCCCCAACAAATACCCGGCCACGTGCGCGATCTGTGACCAGGAAATGCCCGCCGGGGCCGGTGTCGTTCGGTGGGACGGGCAGACGTGGGTGCCGTTCCACCGTGCGCCCCGGTGGCACGGTTCGCCGGTGTCGGGCAAATGGGTCGGGGGATGCCCGACCGCAGCCGACGAGGTGACCCGATGATCGCCGCCGACGCTTACCAATGCGCCGAAGGATGGTGCCGAGACGTGACGACCTGGCCGCACCCGGTGGCCGTCGCCGCGTTCCTCGTGGTGCTCGTGCTGGTCTGGCGATGGTGCCGTGACTGACCGCGTCGACGCGCCGCCGTGCGCCGGTGGCGACCCCTCGCACGTCTGCGGGTCGCGTTGCCTTCCGTTACTGGTGCGCCGTATGCCCCCACCCCCGCCCGGATGGGTCTGGCGAACCGGCAACCCGTCGCGCCGGTGCTGGCTCGTCTGGCTGCAGCAAGTCGGGACGGTAGGCCGATGGTATGTCGTCGGTCTGTCGCCGGTCGACACCGCCCGCGAGCTGGCCGCCGTTCTCTGGGCCTACATTCAGGGCAACCAGCACCCGACCGCCTAACCCGATCGAAGCCCCCGCCACACGACCGGCGGGGGCTTCATCATTTCTCGGCTCCGGCCCTCTGGGTGTGGGCAAAGGCGGTCTGCGAGCATTCACGCCAAAAAATCTGCTGTAACCACGATTCCGATAGGGTAAACAATACTTATGCGTACTGTCCGGTCTGTCACCGCCAACTTTCTAGCTTCCTACCCCTCGATCCACACTCGCAAGAGGTACAAGAAGGACATCGTGACGTGGCAACGCTGGTGCGCCGAGCAGGGCGTGCATCCTCTCGATTGTTCGGTGGCGAACGCACAGCAGTTTGTCGCGTGGATGTCGGAGCGGTACACGCCGACGAGCGTGGCCTCGAGGGTGTGCGGTGTCGCCAAATGGTTTGATGCCCTGGTGGATGCGAAGGTGTTGCGGGCGCACGGTCTGCACTCGGTGAAACTGCCGAAACGTGAGATCGTCTTGAATCTCGAGAGCATCCCGACCGACGACGAGATGATGCTGGTGATGGCCGAGGCCGCCAAGCTCGGTCCGCGTTGGGAATGGCTGGCGGGCATGGTGGCGTGGGCTGGCTGCGACTGTCAGGAGGCTCTCCGGGTGCGTGGTGTTGATGTGCGCACATGGGAAGGTAAGACGCTGGTGACGGTGCGAAGCCGGAAGCAGAACCGGCGTGAGATCCCGGTCGACGGGCGTCTCGAGGTGCTCACCGTCGGCCTCCAGTCGGTGTATGCCCCGACCACCCCGCTCGCTGGGACGATGACATCCGAATGGGCGACGATCCGGTTGGGGAAGATCGCGTCAGCTGCGACGGGACGCCGGTTGAACGTGCAGGACATGAGACGTTGGGCGGTGCGCCGACAGTTTGAGCGTGGTGTGTCGGTGCCGGTCATCGCCCGCTGGCTCGGCCATACAACCGACCGCTGGGTGCGTCAGACGCTCCGGTTGACCGACGGGGTGGCCGAGGTGACTGCCGCCGAGGTGATCTCGAGCATCCTGGTGGAACCGGACGGTGGCCGGTTTGGCTCCGGTCAGGCTCCCGACTCGATTATTTGATCCAGCGTCGCAGAAACCAGAGGACGAGAGCCGCGCAGGTGATGTACAGGCTCCCGAAATAGATGATGTCGATCGCTCGTTCCACGAAACGCTCCTGTTCGGGGGTAAGTGTCCGCACCTGAGGTACAGGGCTAATTTCGTCAGCGACGTTATTCCGGCGGGTCATCCCAGAATCCTATTCAGATGACCGGCGATCCACCGGGCGACTGGGGCCGCGACACCGTTCCCGCATTGCTTGTAGCGGTGCGTGTCGGCCTGCTCTTTACCTTCGTCCGTCCAGCGGGTGTGGTGGTCCGGCCATCCCATCAGCCGTTCGCATTCGAGCGGTGTCAGCCGACGTACCGCAAGGCTTGTAGTGACTGACGGGGACTGCTGGCTGGCTTTGAGGGTAGGCGAAAGGTCGGTGAACACGTTCGCGTTGGAACCGAACTGGGTGTCAAACGAGTATGGCTGGGCGATGTGTGGTTCGTTGTCGCCCCGTTTGGCTTCCGCCCGAAGCGTCGGCACAATGTCGTTTGAGACACCGCCACCAAGCCGAATCATCGCCCCCGGCTGAAACACGGTGACCGGTTGGATGATCGCTGGCTTGTTGTTGCCACCACCGCCGGACTCGAGGGTCGGGGCCATCTCTTCCTCGTACCCGATGCCGTAGGCTTTCGCTGATGCTCCCGGCTTGAACGACGCTGCGACCGGCTCGGCGAGCATTGGAACCTGTCCACCGCCTGTCCCCATGCGCTGCTTCAGGGTTGGGACGATCTCGGTTTCCATACGGAAGTCGTCGTGCCGGGTGCCGTCAAAGATGATCGGTTGGGCGACGGCGTGACGATCAGCGGTTGATAATGTGTTCATAGGATCGCCAGGTTCGCCTATGCCAAGGCCGTTGCCCTTGCCGATACCAAGCCGGTCGCCATTCCTACCAGTAAACCTCGTCGCTTGGTCATGTATCGGGATCGGCATCAACACCGTCGCCCTAGATTCGCCGCCGTTGTCGAAAGCGTTGAGGGTTGGGGTGACTTCGCCCTCAACCCATGTTTCGTCGTCGCTGTCATTTTGTGCGCGACGTGCCTTCACGAACGGGATGACAGCGAGGTCGGTCGCGTCCTTGTAGTCGCGCTGTTTCAGAGCGGAGGCGGTGTCGTCTTCGACGTAGTGGCCGTGTCCGAGCTGACGGTGTGTGCTACCTGCATCAACGCTTGTCGCAACGCTTCCGGCAACGTCTTGCCCCTTCTTTCGGCCCTTCGCAAAATCCCCTCGGCGGCCTTCGCTGACAGGTAATAGCGGGTCGGGACATCGGTCGGCGGTTGCAGGATCGAAGATAGCGACGAGGAAGACGCGCCGTCGTCGCTGGGGGACTCCGAAATGTTGCGCGTCCAAGACAGCCCACTCGACAAGACACGCCCCGAGGTCAACCATTTCGTCGACGACCGACTTGAAGTCGGCTCCGTTGTTGGAAGACAAGGCTCCGGGGACGTTCTCCCAAAGGACTGCTCGGGGAAGAGGGCCAGTTGGTCGGGATGATGTTGCATCTCGCATCTCCTTGATGATTCGCACAGCTTCATAGAACATGGATGAGCGACCGCCGTCCAACCCGGCTCGTTTACCGGCGACAGACAAGTCTTGGCATGGGGAACCGAACGTGAGGACATCGCACGGTGGCAGGTCTGCCCCGTTGACTTCTTGTACGTCACCCCATTTGGGAACATCAGGCCAATGGCGACGCAGAATGGATTGGGCGTGTTTGTCCCATTCGACCTGGAATACGCAGTCCATGTGGGTGTCAAACCCCATGTCCATGCCGCCGACACCGGAGAACAGGGAGCCGTAGGTTAGGCGTGTCATCTGGGTCGCAGCCTTTCGCGCCATTGCCGGTCGTTGATGCGTTCGACCGCGCTCATGGTGCGCCGGTTCGCTTCCTCGAGCGACGCGAGTTGTTCGCTGATCTTCTCCAGCCCGGATGCGATGGCGAGCATCAGTTTCTTCAGGTCGTCGTCAGTCACCACGCACCGCCTCGTTCATAAAGTGGGCTACCAAATCTTTGGGCGAGGTTTTGAGCGGGTCACAATAGGCGAATACCTCGTAACACGCCATCTGTAGGGCAACACGCAGTAACTCAATCTCGTCGGCGGCCTTGTCACAAGCTCCAATGATGTCGCTGTACTTGTCAAGAGTCCGAAGTCGGGTCACGATGTCCTCAGTCATTGCAGAACACCTCCATATGCGCGTCCCGACCGGCGTGGGTGATCGCACACACGATGCGTTGACGGCCTCGAGAGTTCGGGCGTGTCTCCCCGGTCGGTGCGATCCAGCCGAGAGCACGAAGGTCGGAGGCTCGGCGTCGCAACCCTTCGTCGGCGAGGGTCGGCGGGTGACCGAGGGTCACTTCGACCGCTTCCTCGTCGGTCAGGTCGGCGAGCGTGTAAGCATCCAACAGTCGTGCGATCTGACTGTTGCGGTTCGGCGGGGTGACGCTGGTGCTGGGGTCGCTGTTGCGGACAGCCAACGGGAGGACAAGCTGAAGGTGGTTCATGCCGCCACGTCCCGCAGGATCGCATCCCTCTGAGTCCACATGATGCCGTTCGGACCCATGATTTCCCAACCGTTGTTGGTGGGTCGGATGAACAGCACGATCATCCACGGCGACCAGCCGGTCGGGTATTCGTCCGATCGGTACTTGTATTCCAACGGTCGGATTGGTTGTTGCCAGGGCAGGTTC
>JAURHL010000143.1 GCA_030833305.1 Acidimicrobiales bacterium
GCCGACGTTCCGGTGCTGGAGTTGGGTGACGAAGCGCGGGTCGGCGACATGACGGTGGTGGTGAGCGCCATCGAAGCGACGAGCTCCGGGGTGAACGTCTCGGTCGAGATGTCGGGAGTGCCCGGTGCGGCGGTTCTCGAGGGCTGGTCGATGCTGGGTGATGGCGAACTGAGCGAGCCTTCGGCGGCGGTGTCCGATGGAGCGTGTGATGCCACGACCGTCGTTCCGGACGGTGGGGCGGAGATCCGCTGCACCTTGCGCTTTCCGGTCGTCGAGGCCGAGCAGTACGTGGCGTACCAGCGAGGCGGGGAACTGCGTCGCTGGGCTCCCTGAGCCGTTGGTGCAACGTTCGGTCCGGAACATGCCCGTTTCGGCGCATGAAATGAGTCATGAGCCCCGTGGCCCGACCCGGCTGACGGCTACCGTTGTCTGCGCACAGCGCCACGGGCGCACAGATGTCGGAGGTGGTCCGTACGACCGAGCAATTTGACCTGGTGGTGATCGGTGGCGGTCCCGGCGGCTATGGCGCCGCGTTGTATGCGGCGTCGGCCGGCATGAACGTGGCGTTGGTCGAGCGCGACGCACTCGGCGGCACGTGTCTGAACCGCGGGTGCATTCCCGCCAAGGCGTTTCTCGAGACCGCGTCGGTGTACCGACACGTTGCTCACGCATCGGAGTTCGGTATCGAGTCGTCGTCACCGGCGGTGAACTTCGCCACGACCCAGGCTCGCAAGCGAAAGATCGTCGACGGCCTCGTCAAGGGCATCGGCGGCATGTGCAAGGCCCGCAAGGTGACGGTGTTCAACGGCACCGGTTCGCTGGGTGCCAACCGCACGGTCGCCGTCACGCTGGCCGACGGGTCATCGGCCACCATTCAAGGGGCGCACGTGATCCTGGCGGCCGGTTCGGTGCCGCGCACGATTCCCGGCTTCGATCGTGGTGGTCCCATCATGACCAGCGACGAGGTGCTCGACCTCGAGCACGTACCGGCGCGCGTGGCGGTCATCGGTGGCGGCGCGATCGGTTGCGAATTCGCCTCCACGTTCGCCGACCTCGGCGCGACCGTCACGATCCTCGAGGGTCTGCCCAAGATCCTTCCGGGTCTCGACACCGATGTCGCCAACGTCGTGGTGAAGTCGTTCAAGAAGAAGAACATCGACATCCGTACCGGAGTGGCCGTGAAGAGTCATGCCCCCACGGCCTCGGGTGGCACCGTCGTCACGTTCGGTGAGGGTGAAACCCTGGAAGTCGACGCGGTGGTGGTGTCGGTCGGTCGTCGTCCGTACGCCGACTTGCTCGGTCTCACGGGCACCGGCGTCGTCGTGACCGATCGCGGATTCGTCGACGTCGATCCGTGGTGTCGCACCAACGAGCCCGGCGTTTACGCCGTCGGTGACCTGATCAACACCCCGCAGTTGGCGCACGTCGCCTACGCCGAGGCGATCCTGGCCGTGAAGCACATGCTCGGCGAGGATCCGCTGCCGATCGCCTACGACCGCGTGCCGTGGGCCATTTATTGTCACCCCGAAGTGGCCTGGGCCGGACCGGGCGAGGACGCGGCCAAAGCGGCCGGACTCGACGTGGTGGTGGCCAAGCACCAGTTCCGTGCCAACAGTCGCGCCCAGATCCTGGGTGAGATCGACGGCTTGGTGAAGATCGTGGCCAAGAAGAACGCCGACGGAACGGCGGGCCAGATTCTGGGCGTGCACATGGTCGGACCGTGGGTCACCGAACAATTGTCGGGCGGCTACCTCGCGGTGAACTGGGAAGCCACGGTCGCCGAAGTCGCCGAGTTCATCCAGCCGCACCCGAGTTTGAGCGAACTGTTCGGCGAAACCGTGCTGTCGATGACCGGCCGTAGCCTGAACGCGTAACGAACGAACACGCAGCCCGCACACGAACGAAGGACGACACGGTCATGGCAGAGGTAACGCTCCCGCAACTCGGCGAAACGGTCACCGAAGGAACCATCACGCGTTGGTTCAAGAAGGTGGGCGACTCGGTGGCCGCCGACGAGCCGTTGTTCGAGGTGTCGACCGACAAGGTGGACACCGAGGTGCCGTCGCCGATCGCCGGTGTGCTCACCGAGATTCGCGTGCCCGAGGGCGACACGGTTCCGGTGGGCGCCGTGATCGCCGTGGTCGGGGTGGCCGGCGCTGCACCCGCGGCGGCTCCTTCTGCACCGGCTCCTGCTCCCGCAGCGGCGCCTGCTCCCGCCCCCGCTCCGGCCCCCGTCCCCGCTGCGCCTCCGGCACCGGCGGCGGCTCCGGCACCGGCGGCGGCTCCGGCACCGGCGGCGGCTCCCGCCGTCGTTTCGGGCAACGACAACCGGTTGCTCTCACCCGTCGTGCGACGACTGGTGGCCGAGCACAACGTGAACGTCGACAGCATCACCGGCACCGGTCCCGGCGGTCGCATCACGCGCGAAGACGTTCTCGACCACATCGACAAGGTGGCCGCCGCATCGCCGGCGCCGTCTTCCGGGTCCGCCCCGGCGCCCGCCGTCGTGACCGCTCCGTCGTCGACCGCTCCGTCGTCGGCCACCGCTCCCGTCACCGCCGCTCCCGTCGTGCGCATCGGTGAGCGCGACGACGTGGTGCCATTGTCCAAGATCCGCCAGCTCACCGGTTCGCACATGGTCATGTCCAAGGGTGTCAGCCCCCACGCGTTCAGCGTGGTCGAGGTCGACTACTTCAACGTCGATCAGACCCGCGCGCGTACGAAGGACGAGTTCAAGTCGGCCGAGGGTTTCAGCCTCACGTACCTGCCGTTCATCTCGCGCGCGGTCGTCGACGCGTTGGCCGACTTCCCGCACATGAACGCCAGCATCTCAGGAACCGACCTGGTGGTGCACCGCTACGTCGATCTCGGTGTCGCGGTCGACCTCGACGGCCAGGGTCTGTTGGTGCCGGTCATCCGCAGCGCCGAGGGTAAGCGTCTTCGGGCCATCGCCCGCGAGATCAGCGATCTGGCGTCGCGGGCCAAGAGTCGCAAGTTGAGCCCCGACGAGATTCAAGGTGGCACCTTCACCATCTCGAACAACGGATCGGCCGGCAGCGTGTTGACCATGGCCATCATCAACCAGCCGCAGGTGGCGATCCTGTCGACCGACGCCATCGTCCGCAAGCCGGTCGTGGTCTCGGTGCCCGGCGGTGGTGAGAGCATCGCCATCCATCCGGTCGGCCATCTGGCCATGAGTTGGGACCATCGTGCCTTCGACGGCGCCTACGCCGCGGGCTTCCTGGTGCGGGTGAAGGAGATTCTCGAGACCCGCGACTGGTCGAGCGAGATCTAGCCCATGTTGCGCGTTCGCTGGATCGGGCGCGTCGCTTATCGCGAAGCGCTGGAGTTGCAGACCGCGCTGTTCGAGAACGGAACCGAGTCGCACCTGCTGCTACTCGAGCATCCGCACGTCTTCACCCATGGTCCGCGGGCCGAACTGGACAAGAACCTGAAGTGCGACCCGGCCGCGGTCGGTGCCGACTTCGTCGCGGTCAAGCGCGGTGGTGACATCACCTATCACGGGCCCGGTCAGTTGGTCGGTTACCCGATCCTGAACATCGACAACGCCATCGGTGCCTCGCAACACGTGTGCGAGGTCGAACAACTGGTGATCGACACGCTCCGTGAGATCGGAGTCGCCGGTGCGGGCCGCATGGAGGGGTACGCGGGCGTGTGGCTCGACGTGGGGACCGAACGGGTGCGCAAGATCAGCGCCATCGGGGTGCGTCTGGCGCACGGTCGCACCATGCACGGTTTCGCGCTGAACATCGATCCCGACATGACCTTCATGCGCGAGCACATCGTTCCGTGCGGTATCGGCGAGTTCCCGGTCACGTCATTGCGTGAAGAGGGATTCGACGTCGACATGAAGACCGTGGTCGACATCGTCGCCCGTTTGGCCGCCGAGAAATGGGGCGATGGTTCGGGCGAGCGACAGGACGTGGCGTGGGTCCATCGCCCCGAGGACCTGTCGCGATTCTCGCGCGGTGAGGGTCCGGGTGAGCCGGTCCGCTTGTTGGGTCGCCTGGCCGATGCCGGCGTCGAGGCCGGACTCGACATCACCGATCGCAAACCCGAGTGGTTGCGCCCGCGCGTGAACATCGGCGAGGACGTGTTGCGCATCAAGCGCACGTTGGCCGATCTCGATCTGGTGACGGTGTGCGAGGAAGCCGGTTGTCCCAACCTGTCCGAATGCTGGAAGGACGGCACCGCCACGTTCATGGTGCTCGGCGAGCGTTGCACGCGTGCGTGCGGCTTCTGCTTGGTGGACACCCGCAAACCCGAGCCGCCCGCGAGCGATGAGCCGGCGCGGGTGGCCGAGGCAGTCGAGCGCATGGGGCTGTCGTACGCCGTGCTGACGATGGTGGCCCGCGACGATCTGGCCGACGGTGGTTTTGCTCACGTCGCCGAATGCGTGCGGGTCATCCGCGAGCGCAACCCGCACACCAAAGTGGAGACCTTGGTCTCCGATGCCAAGGGTGAGGCGTCGTCGATCGATTCGTTGGTCGCCGCGCGCCCCGACGTGTTCAACCACAACATCGAGACGGTGGCTCGACTGCAGCGCGCGGTGCGACCATCGGCCGGTTACGCGCGCAGTCTCGGCGTGTTGTCGCGCGCCAAGTCGGCCGGACTCGTGGTGAAGTCGGGTTTGGTGTTGGGCATGGGCGAGACCGTCGAGGAAGTGGACGGTTGCCTCGCCGATCTGGCCGGCGTCGGCGTCGACATCGTGACGATCGGTCAGTACCTGCGGCCCACGTCGCACCATCTGCCGGTGGCGCGCTGGATCCATCCCGACGAGTTCGCCCGCTGGAAGGATCTGGGGGAGGGCCTCGGCATCGGGCACGTGGAGTCCAGTCCGCTCACGCGCTCCAGCTATCACGCCAAGCAGGCCGCCGAAACGACGGTGCCGGTGTCGTTGACGGTGAAGCGTTGAACCAAAGGCGCGTTCTCGGTCTCGTTGCCGCGCATCGGCAGGCCGAGGGTGGGGGCTTCATCGTGCGTCGACCGTTCCCGTCGGGCGACATCTCGGCGATCGATCCCTTCTTGTTGCTCGACGAGATGGGACCGGTGGAGTACGCGCCGGGCAAGGCGGTCGGTGCTCCTGATCACCCGCACCGTGGCTTCGAGACCGTCACGTACTTGTTGGCCGGCGAGATCGAACATCGGGACTCCAACGGTGGTTTCGGCGTCATCACGCCGGGAGCGGTGCAGTGGATGACCGCGGGTGCGGGC
>JAURHL010000144.1 GCA_030833305.1 Acidimicrobiales bacterium
GCCGCCGGTTCGGTGGTCGGATTGCTCGCCAACAACACGCCCGGTGGTACCGCCGCCGGTGACGCCGCTCAAGCCGCCCTCGAGGAGGCCGGATTCGTCGTCGAGCGCGCCAATCTGAACTCGGTCTCGGGTGACAATGCCGCGATCAACGAAGAAGGTGCCAACGCCGTGGGCAACTTCGTGGCCGCTGGCGCGGTCCACGTGCTCGTGGCCACGCCGTTCACCGAGAACACCGGTTTCTGGGCCAAGGCCGCCGAGGCCAGCCTGCCCTTCACCCTGCTCGACGTGTCGTCGTCGGGTTGCTCGCCCTTCGGCCTCAGCGCCACCGGTGCCGCCAACGCCGTTGGTAGCTCGTGCGTGACCGCGTTCGATCACTCGACCGATGGCACGTCGATCCGCTCCGACAGCGACTTCGAAGCGGGTTGCCGTGCGAACTTCGACGAGAACTTCACCGAGTACTACGGCGGACCGTCGAGCCCCGGCGTGCCGGCGGGTCGCATCCTGACCGACGTGAACGGAAAGAGCCTGAACTCGGACTACACGCCGCAGGAATGCTCGTTGTCGAACATCATCAAACTGGGACTCGAGGCAGCGGGTGTGAACCCGACGCGAGCGTCGTTCATCGACGCCATCTTGAACCTGGGTGATGTGCCGTTGGCTCTCATCGGTGGTGGAACGGGCACCTTCGCTCCCGACAAGCCCTTCGCGGCCAATGCCGTGCACGTGGTGAAGGTGACCAAGGCCGCGGCCGACACCACGCCGGACGCGAACGGTCTGTACAACGGTTGTGCCGCACCGGTCAACTGTGGTGTGGTGACCAGCGATTGGACATCGATCGCGGACTGACGCGTCGAGCAGTGGGTCGGGATGACCGACCCAACGTGAGACCAGAGGGGTCGGGTGGGAGCAATCCCCCCGGCCCCTCCTCCATTACTGCGACAAATTGTCGCTTTGTGTACATGGCTCGTGTACGTAAAGCGACAAATTGTCGCATTTTGGTAAATCGGTGCCACAGGGCGGTGCTTTGCTGAACGGCCATGTGGAGCGATGCAGCAAACATCATCAATCTCGCCGAACGGCGACGCGGAATCATCACCATCGAGGACCTGGCCTCCATCGGCATCAATCGGCGAACAGCGAGTCGACTGGCTCGCGAAGGCGTCCTGCGCTGCATCTATCGCGGATCCATCTTCGCCGTCGGGGAGGCACATCTCGACATGGAAGCCGAAGTACTCGCTGCATCTCTGGCACTCCCTCACGGTTGGGTTTCGGGAACCACCGCGGCCGCCTACTGGGGCCTTCGCCGCATTCCGCGGGACCGCATCCAGATGACGGTTCAAGGGACCACGCTCCCCCGCGTCGCGAACATGCGAATCCGACGCACCCGGTTCGAGAGTCCCGACATCGTCGAAACGCTCTCCGGTGGTCGGGTCAGCTCTCCCGCGCAGACACTCTTCGAGATCTCCGGTGAGCTCGACGATCGGATCCTGCGATCGGTTCTCGAAGATGCGTTGAATCGCAAACTGGTCACGATGGAGCAACTCAACAGATTCGGATCGGCGATCACCCGGATGGGCCGCGACGGTTCGGCCCGCTTCCGCCACGTCGTGATGGAGCGAGTCACGAGCATTCCACCCGCGATGAGCCACGACGAGATCGTCCTGATGGATGCGCTCCGGGTCACTGGCCTTGATTGGGTACCTCAGTTCCCACTTCGTTTGGCCCGCGGAAACGTGATCCATCTCGATGCCGCATTACCGGCGCTCCGTCTGGGCCTCGAACTGGACGGAGAACTACACGACACGATCGTGGCGATTCACCGCGACAAACACCGCGATCTGCTTGCCGCTGCCGAGGGCTGGATGGTGTTGCGTCCCACCACGGACGATGTGCGCACTGACCTTCGAGCAACCGTGGCCACGATCATGACCGTCGTCGAACACCGCATCGCGTCCTCGGACCCCACCGCCGCCTAGATACCAAACTGCGACAATTTGTCGCTTTGTGTACATGGCTCGTGTACACAAAGCGACAAATTGTCGCAAAGTGGTTAGCGGGCGGGGACGGTGTACGTGTCGCGGCCCGACTTCAGCACCGTTCCCGGAACCCGTCCGTTCGCCACTCCATCCTCCACGATCACCACGCCATTCACCAGCACGCGCTTCACGCCGAACGACCCGGCCGTCAATCGCGACGAATCACCCGGCAGATCCGTCACCAACGCCGCATCCTCAGAACCCACCGCCACCGGATCGAACACCACCACGTCGGCAAAAGCGCCCTCGCACAACTCGCCGCGATCGGTGAATCCGAACAGGCGCGCCGGGGCCGACGTCATCATCTTCACGGCGTGCTCCACCGGCACCAACTGACGCCCGCGGATGCAGTCCGACAGCCAACGCGTGGGGTACGGCGCGCCGCACATGCGGTCGAGGTGCGCGCCGGCGTCGGAGCCGCCGATGATCGCCCGCTCGTCCTGCCACAGCTCCGCGCGCATCCGCCACGATTCGGCGTCGTCGTCCTGCGGAGTCGGCCACAGCACGGTCTGCAGTTCGTCGGCGATCACGATGTCGAGCAACGTTCCGAAACAACTGCCCCCACGCTCGTTGGCGATGTCGCGCACCACACGGCCCTTCAGACCCCGGTTCGCTTCCGAGTACGTGTCACCGATCACGTAGTCACCCCAGTCGGCCAGCCGGCGGAACACTCCGGCCGCCTGCGACAGGCTGTTCTCCAGCAACATCACCCGCGTGTCCGCGTCCTGCAGTCGCGCGATCCGCTCGGCCACCGGCACTCCGAGGATCTTCTGCCAGCCGGGCAGCAACCAGAGACCGCAGAAGTTCAGGAAGCTCATGTTCATCGGAACCTGTACCGGCATGGTGAGCGCCACCACCCGACCGCCCAATTCCACGGATCGGTCGTAGGCCGAGATCTGCCGCGGAACACGATCGGGTTCGCGCGAATCAACGGTGAGCACGTTCCAGTTCATCGGGCGGTTGGCCGCCGCACTCATGCGCCCCAGCAACTCGATCTCGTCGTCGGCGAAGCGATCGAGACAACCGGGGACGATTCCTTCCAAGGTGGTGCCCTCGTGTTGCCCGACCTCCTCGCACAACGCGATCAGTTCGTCGTGGGTCGCCCACCGGCTGGCCAGCGGCTCA
The DNA here is from genome assembly GCA_030833305.1 of Acidimicrobiales bacterium. Taxonomy (GTDB): domain Bacteria; phylum Actinomycetota; class Acidimicrobiia; order Acidimicrobiales; family Ilumatobacteraceae; genus Casp-actino8. Next base: position 3,162 of record JAURHL010000144.1, read on the forward strand.
CCGTCGCCGTCGCTGTGCGACGTGCTGTTCGTGAACGAGAATCCCAACGCACCCGCTTCGATCGCGCGCGCCAACTCGGCGCGCATGGCCGCGATCTGATCCGCGTCGGCCGCGGCACCGACCGCTTCGCCACCCATGACGTAGCGACGTATCGCGCAGTGTCCCACCAGGAAACCGGCGTTCACCGCGATGTTGCCCTCGAGTCGTCCGAGATAGTCAGAGAAAGTCTCCCACGACCAGTCCGTGCCGTTCTCGAGCGCCGCCAGCGGCATGCCCTCCACCTTGGCCATCATCTTGCGCAAGTAATCCGCGTCACCGGGCAACAGCGGGGCCAACGTGAAACCGCAGTTGCCACCCACGACCGTGGTCACTCCGTGCACGCTGGACGGGCTGGCGGTCGGGTCCCACAACAACTGGGCGTCGTAGTGCGTGTGCGGATCGATGAAGCCCGGGGTCACGTACATGCCAGTGGCGTCGATGACCTCGGCCGCCGAATCCTCCACCACGCCGACGGCCACCACTCGGCCGTCCTTGATGCCGACGTCGGCCCGACGGGCCGGTGCGCCGGTGCCATCGATCACGGTGCCTGCGCGGATAACGATGTCGAGCATGCTCTGGGCCCCTTGAGTTGGTTCGCGACGTGGATGTATTCCGACCGCGATGGAATCTGACGGTCCGTCAGATTGTAGCCTTCGACTGGTCGTCACCACGGAGGGAAACATGGGTTCATCAGGCACAGCCGACAAGCGGTATCGACTTCTCATCGGTGGCGAATGGGTCGACGGGGCCGAGGGCACCAGTCCGGTCATCAACCCGGCCACCGAGCTCGTCGTCGGTCACGCCCCCGAGGCCAGCGTGGCCCAGGCCGAGGCCGCCGCCCGCGCCGCCCAGGAAGCCTTCCCCAAGTGGTGGCGCACCCCGCCGGCCGAGCGCGCCCGACTGCTGCAAGCGGTCGCCGACAAGTTGCGCGAACGCCAAGGTGATCTGGTCCCGCTCATCATCAGTGAAACCGGCGCCACCGCCATGGTCGGCTCGCGCATGCAAGTGCCCGTGGCCATCGAACGATTCGAGCGCTACGCCAAGTCCGCCACACGGAGCATCGACATCGCGTTGCCGCCGTCGCCCATGCAAGCCACACCGCTGGCCGCCGGAGGTCTCATCGGCGGCGTGGTTCATCGTCAGCCCGTGGGCGTCGTCGCCTGCATCTCGCCGTACAACTTCCCCGTCGTGAACATGGCCGGCAAGATCGCTCCCGCTCTCGCGGTCGGCTGCACCGTCGTCATGAAGCCCGCACCGCAGGACCCCCTGGCGGTCATCGAGTTGGCCGAGATCATGCACGAAGTGGGCTTCCCCCCGGGTGTCATCAACATCATCACCTCGTCCAAGCCCGAGCCGGCCGCGGCGCTCACCACCAGTCGCAACGTCGACATGGTGTCGTTCACCGGATCCACCAGCGTGGGCGCCCGCATCATGGAAGCCGGCGCGGCCACGATGAAGCGCCAGCTTCTCGAATTGGGTGGCAAGGGCGCCGGGCTCGTCATGGACGACGCCGACATCGCCAAGGCGGTCGCGGGTATCCAGAGCGTGTGGGCCTTCCACAGCGGTCAGATCTGCACCGCTCCCACCCGAGCCATCGTGCACCGCAGTCGCTACGACGAATTGGTGGCCGCGCTCGCCAAGGTCGCCCCGAACCTGAAGGTGGGTGATCCCACATCAATGGAAACACTCGTCGGGCCGGTCATCTCATCGGTTCAGCGTGACCGAATCGAGAGCTACATCAAGGCCGGCGCGGACGAGGGTGCCGAGGTGATCGTCGATGGTCGACGACCCGCGCACATGGAACGTGGTTACTACGTGGCCCCGACGCTCATCGCCGGTTGTCGCCCCGACATGACCCCCGTGCAACAGGAGATCTTCGGACCCGTCGTGGTCGTCGTTCCCTTCGACGACGAGGACGAGGGAATCGCGAT
>JAURHL010000145.1 GCA_030833305.1 Acidimicrobiales bacterium
TGCACCTGATTGATACCGGGGAACACGTACTCGACGGGATCCTCGATGGTGGTGACGTTCTTGCCCGAGTTGTTGATCTCCAACAGCGAGGCGTACAACGTGGTGGTCTTGCCGGCTCCCGTGGGCCCGGCGCAGATGACCATGCCGAACGGCGATCGGATCATCTGCGAGAACGCCTCGTGCGTGTCGCGTGGCATTCCCAGCTCGCCGAGGCCGATCATCGAGCGCCGCTTGTCGAGCAAGCGCATCACCAGCTTCTCGCCGAAGACGGTGGACACCGTGGCCACGCGCACGTCCACCTCGCGCCCGTCGACCACGGTGGAGAATTGTCCGTCCTGCGGGCGCCGTCGCTCGACGATGTTCATGCCGGCCATGATCTTCAGACGGCTCACCAAGCTGAGGTGCATCGCCAGCGGCAAGCGTTGTGCTTCGACGAGGTTGCCGTCGATGCGGTAGCGAATGCGCAGGATGTCGTTCAGGGGTTCGACGTGGATGTCGGAGGCGCGATCGCGCAGTCCTTGGCCGACGATGTTGGTGACGAGGTGCACGATGGGGGCGTCGTCGTCGCTGCCCGGGGGAGCGGTGAAGTCGGCCAACGCCGGCTCGGCGTCGAGCATCGGGGTGGACGCGGGGGCGGGCTTGGGCGCGGTCCGTTGAAACACGCAGGGCTATCGGCCCCGAGCGACCACATCTGTACCGGCGGTGACCGGTCTTGACGAACCCTTGACGAACGGTCTCAGGCGGCCAGACGCGGGGCCACGACGCCCGCGATGGCGGCGAACTGCAGGCCGGCGGCCACCACCGTGAACGCGTGGAAGATCTCGTGAAATCCGAACACCCGGGGCCACGGGTTCGGCTTCTGCGTGGCCAAGGCGATCGCGCCCAACGTGTAACACACGCCGCCACCGAGGATGAGTCCGAACCCGAGCGGTCCGAGACCGTGCCACAACGCCGGCACCGTCACGATGGCGGCCCAACTGACGATCATGTAGCTGGCCCCGTGCCAGAACGACGGCACCCGCGGCAACCAGTGCAGGACGATGCCCAGTGTCGCACCGCACCACACGCCACCGACTACGGCCCACCGTGCCCAACCTTCGAGACACAGCACGGCGACGGGGGTGTATCCGCCGGCGATGGCGAGGAAGATCGCCGAGTGATCGAAACGTTGCATCAAGCGTTTGGCTTTCGGTCGCCAACGCACGCGGTGATACAACGCCGACACCCCGAACATGGTGGCCGTTCCGGCCACGTAGATGATGATGCTCGATCGCAGGCTGAACGGCAGGTCGACGAGAAGCGCCAAGCCACCACCCATCACGAGCATGATCGGGAAGGACACCAAGTGCAGCCATCCACGCAACAACGGCAACCGGTGGGGGCCGTGTACGTCGTTCACCCGACCATTGTTACCCCGTCGCGGTCTCGGCGGATGTCGCCTCGGGGCTACCATCCGAAACAATGAGTGAATTGGGAGCGCGACGGTGATCGTCCATCTGGTCGACGGCACCTACGAGTTGTACCGCCAGCACTACGGCCAAGCGGTGCGTTCGTCGACGCCCGCCCCGAACGCGGCCACCATCGGAGTGCTGAACTCCACCTTGCAGCTTTTGCAGGAGGGTGCCACCTACATCGGGGTGGCCACGGATCACGTCATCGAGAGCTTCCGCAACGATCTGTGGGACGGGTACAAAACGTCCGAGGGCATGGAGCCCGAGATCCTCACCCAGATCCCCATCGTCGAGGAGGCGTTGCGATCGATGGGTGTCACGGTGTGGGCGATGGAGGAATACGAGGCCGACGACGCGCTGGCATCAGCAGCGGCGGTCGCGGCCGCCGACCCGAAGGTGACCCAGGTGCGGATCCTCAGTCCCGACAAGGACCTCGGTCAGTGTGTGGTCGGCGATCGGGTGGTGCAGATCGATCGACGCAAGATGTCCAAGGGCGAGGACGGGCTGGTGAACGAAGCCGCGGTCATCGCCAAGTTCGGTGTTCCACCGTCGAGTATCGCCGACTATCTCGGACTGGTGGGCGACACCGCCGATGGTTTCCCGGGTCTGGCCGGCTGGGGTGCGAAATCCGCCGCCGCGGTGTTGGCCCGCTACGGGCGCATCGAGGACATCCCCGACGCCGCGGGTCAATGGGACGTGCCCGGCTTGCGCGGGGCTCCGAAGTTGGCCGCATCGCTCAGTGAGAACCGCGAACTGGCGTTGCTGTTCCGGCGCATCGCCACCACGGTCGACACGGTGCCGGTGGGCACGGTCGCCGAGTGGCATTGGGACGGCCCGACCGCCGATTTCGCCGACTTCTGCGACGATCTGGGCGTGCCCCGACTGGCGGAGAAGGCCGCTGGTCTCGCTCGGTCACGAGGCAGGTAGTCTTGCCCCTGCAACATTTGGCTCCTGTCGAGTGTGGTGACGGTCGGGTCCTGTGCAACGGGTTCCCGTGAATCAGGTCAGGACCGGAAGGTAGCAGCCTTCAGCGGATTCGCTCGTGTGCCGCAGATCGCCTGGCCGTCACCACATCCGGCAGGAGTCTGTTCGGGGCGCAACACATGACACGAAGTAAAGACACCTTGGAAGGGTGCGAGAGCGGCCGAATCGGCACGCTTGGAAAGCGTGTGAGGTGCAAGCCTCCGTGGGTTCGAATCCCACCCCTTCCGCCATGGCACAGGTGAGCGACGAACTCATCGAGGCGATGCGATCCGCGTTGCAACAGGCGCGCGACGCGTTGAACCACGACGACGTACCCGTGGGCGCCGTCGTGCTGCACGAGGGTCGCATCATCGCGGCGCGCCACAACGAGCGCGAGAATCATCAGGACCCCACCGCTCATGCCGAGGTGTTGGCCCTACGCGATGCCGCCGAAGTCCTGGGACGTTGGCGTCTCGACGACTGCACCTTGGTGGTCACCCTCGAGCCGTGCGTCATGTGCGCGGGGGCACTGCTGAACGCCCGCATCGGTCAGCTGGTCTACGGCGCCGCCGATTTGAAGGGTGGAGCCACGGCCAGCCTCTACAACGTGTGTGCCGACCCCCGCCTGAACCACAATCCGCCGGTCACGCACGGCGTTCTGGCCGCCGAATCCGCGGCGTTGCTCGAGCAGTTCTTCGCCTCTCGCCGATAACCTCGATAGGCGGAAGGGTGCCCGAGCGGCCTAAGGGACACGCCTCGAAAGCGTGCGACGTGCAAGCGTCCGTGGGTTCAAATCCCACCCCTTCCGCCAGTGATAGCGAGCGTCACGCGCCCGTGACGACCGCACCGGCGGCGAGTCCGCTGAGCACCGCACCTTCCACCTTGGGACCGGCGAAGGCGTCACCCGCGAAGACCAAGGTGCCCTCGGCCGTCGCATGAAATGGTTCGGGCCACAACTTCTTCGGTGTGGCGAATCGCCACTTCTTGTATTCGCGGGTCACGATCGTGGCGTTCCCCAGATAGGGCGAAGCGGCCGCGGTGAGCAACGCCAACCCGGTGTCGGCATCATCGTCCCAATGGGCGGCACTCCACTCGGGGTTGGCATGGAACGTGATCGCCGGCACGGTCGAGATGCCTTTGGCGGCGTTGTCGCCGATCCACGAGAACACCTCATCGGGATTCTGCAGACCGCCGGGAGCGGCGATGTTCGATGGCCCGTCGATCACCGCGAGCAGACCGATGGTGCGGTCGTAATCGGTGAGTAGCAATTCGCTCGGCAGCTCGACGCCCGTGGTGACGGTGAGGGAATACGACTGCGGCAACGGGCACGTCATCACCACGGCATCGGTATCCAGTTCGGATCCGTCGTCGACGACCACCGTCCAACGGGAGGTTTCACCGGGTTTCACGGCGAACACCAACGTCGAGGTGCGCACGTCGAGTCCGTTGGCGAGATGTTTGGTCAATGCGGTCATACCGCCGTTGGCCACGTAACGCGGGTGACCATCGTCAGCCGTGAATCCGCGGCACCATTCGCGAACGACCCCGGCTGTCACCCACTCGTCCACCAACGCGGCGAACCTCTCGTCGCGCACGGTGAAGAATTGTGCACCGTGGTCGAGGATCGCCGTGCGGCCGTCGGGTGTGGTGATACGGCGGGTGGCCATGCGTCCGCCCACTCCGCGACCCTTGTCGAGAACGACGACGCTCCACCCGCGTGAAGCCAGCGTGCGTGCGGCCATCAGACCACTCAGCCCGGCACCGACGACGACGACTCGAGGTGGGGTCATGACGCGTTGGGAACGGCGCGCAAGTGACGACCCGGGGATGCTTGCGTCGACTTCCACACCATCTCGGCCCGCGTCAGAAAGTCACCGAGCACGCGGTTGAAGGTGGTGGCGTGTTCGATCATCAAGCCGTGGGCGGCGCCGGACAACACGGTCAATTCGGCGGTGGGGATGAGGTCGGCCAGTTCTTCGCTGTCGCCACGCGGCGTGAGGATGTCCTGATTGCCCACGATCACCGCGGTGGGCGCGGTGATCTGTCCCAAAAACGTGCTGAGCGAATCGTCGGCGTCGAGGATGGCCTGCACCTGGGCGTGGAATCCGTGCGCCTCGCGCGACGTGGCGACCGGTCCGAGCCAACTGAACGCCGGCCACAGTCGTCGCAACGATCGCGGACCGATCACCCAACGCGCGGCCTGCATGGTCATCTCCGACATGCCCTTCTCGAGCGCCAGATCACCCCACGTCGACAGCAGATCGCGTCGCCATTGGTGATTGCTGCACGAGGTGCACACCAGCGACAGCGAACGCACTCGATGTGGATGGAGGATGCCCACCAATTGCGTGATCGCTCCGCCCATCGACGCCCCCACCACGTGCGCGTTCTCGATTCCGGCGTGGTCGAGCACGGCCATGGCGTCGTCGGCCATCTGGGGCAGTGAATACGGACCGATCGGTTTGTCGCTGCGTCCCGCCCCGCGGTTGTCGTGGGCGATCACGCGATAGCGAGTGGCCAACACGAATCGCTGCAGATCCCAGAGATGTTTGTCGGCTCCGAGACCTTGGATCATCAGGACCGGGGGTGCACTCTTGCGACCGATCACGTCGTAATGCAGTCGTGCTCCGTCGCTGGCGATGGCCCAACTCATGACGCTTGCTCCCACGCTCGTTTCGGCGGCACGCGCACCA
>JAURHL010000146.1 GCA_030833305.1 Acidimicrobiales bacterium
CGGGGCGGCGCCGGTTCCGGTACCGCCACCTTCGCCCGCGGCGATGAACACCATGTCGGCACCCTTGAGAGCATCCTCGATCTCGTCACGGTGCGCCTCGGCGGCTTGACGACCGACCTCGGGATCGCTTCCGGCACCGAGACCGCGGGTCAGTTCACGACCGACGTCGAGCTTCAATTCGGCGTCACTGGTCATCAACGCCTGGATGTCGGTGTTGATGGCGATGAACTCGACTCCGCGCAGGTTGCGCTCGATCATGCGGTTCACCGCGTTCACGCCGCCGCCGCCGACGCCGATCACCTTGATCTGGCAGATGTAGTTGTTCTGTCCACCAACCATGCTGGGAGACTCCTCCGCTTTCGGGCCCTCGGCGGAGCCGACGGCCTGTTGTTACTACTTCGGTCGTGTTTTCTCGATCGTCCTGAAACTACGCCAGCCCGACAGAACAATCTGTCCGGGCCGGTTGTGGGCATGATTCTCCCACTTTCGCCGTCACAAAGGGGGGATACCCCGCCGGCGTGGTCGGACAAAGTCCTGCTAGGAGCACCCGAAAGCCCGACGCGACCACTTCAGCGAACGCTCGGCTCTCCACTGGAGACGTCGATGATCGCGTACTTGCTCGAACCCTGCTTCTTGATCTCGTTGACGACTCCGACCAGTTTGGTCTGGAAATCATCGGGGCGGCCGAACAGGACCTCTACTTCGTCGGTGAGCGTCATCGACACCTCTCCTTCGGCCGAGACCGCCATGGAGAGAAGTCGGGTGCGCAGTTCACCCGGAAGCGCATTGACCAACTGCGCCGCCCCGAGGAATGGCTGGCCCACCGAGTCCCCCGCGGACAAGTTGGGGCCGGTCCCTCGAATCGGGACGTAGTCCACGGGGTCGCCCTCGATGACGTCCAACACGCGCCCATCCCGATCGATCACCCGGTTGAAACCGTCGACCGCGCGATAGAAGCCGATCGGCTCACGTTCGACGATCTGAATGAGGACCCTCGAGGGTAAGTGAGATGTCAACGACACCTCGCGAACCCACGGGATCGCCTCGAGTCGCATCTCGGCCCCGTGAAGGTCGGCGGTGAGGATGGGTTCGCCTTTCAGATCCGAGATCACCTCGCCGAGCACGTTGGGGTCGGCGTACACGTTGCCCTCGACCTGAACGTTGCGAATGGACAAGATGGGAGAGGTCAACAGGAGAAGTACGACCAGCACCACGGCCACCGCGATTCCGACCACGGAGAACCAGCGCAACCGTCGACGTCCCGCGGCTCGACGGATGGCGATGCGGCGCTGCCGAAAGCGTGACGCACCCGCCGGAGAAGCGGCCGGAGCCGGGGCCGAATCATCGTCGGAGATGACGACGCGCTTCGTGCCGGAGGCGGATGGTTTGACCGACGATGTCTTCGCTGGAGACGACGACGGCACCGGGATCTTCCTCGAGATCTTCTTCGGCGTCACCGTCGAGGTCGAGTCGCCGTCGATGTCGTCGTCGCTCGCCTCCTTGGATCGGGTCCGACCGAGCCAGCGGCGCCCGGGGAATCGCTTTGGTGGGGCCGTTCCCTGCGACCCGTCGCCGCCAGCGGACCCACCTGCGTCCGCGGATCCTGCGGTGGTGTCGTCGTCGGAGAAGACCGCCGAGAGTTCGGCTTGCACGTCGTCGGAGATGCCCTCGTCGAAGTCGGTGGCGATCTCGCTCGTGGGGTCCACGGGGCGGTCAGCGGCCATCGTCGTCTCCGGTGGCCGAAGGCGGAAGTCGGGCATCATCGAAGACGTGGGCATCGGGGAAGCCCACCAGACGTACTTCGCTACGCATCACGTAGCCAGTCTTGTCGGCGACCACCCGTCGAACGTGGGACATCACCGCGACGACGTCGTCGGAGCGTCCACCCTCGTCGGCCTGGATGAAGTTCGCGTGCTTGGTCGACACCGATGCCGACCCGATGCGCAGACCGCGCAAACCGCACTCGTCGATCAGCCGACCCGCCGCCACCTCACCGGGAACCGGATTCACGAACACCGACCCGGCGTTCTGCCCGCCGGGCTGGTTTTCGCGCCGCCAGCGCACGATCTCCTCGATCGTCGCTTCGCACGACTCCCGGACCCCCGCGGACAGCACGAGACGCGCGCCGAGCACGACACGCTCGTCACCGATCATCGAACCCCGGAAGCGCAACCCGAGATCGGCGGTGCGAACCTCTCGAGTCGATCCGTCGCGCCAGTCGAACAGCCGAGCGTCGACCAACGACGCCTTCATGTCGGACCCGTGTCCACCGGCGTTCATTCGCACGGCACCGCCCACCGAACCGGGCACCCCGACTCCCCACTCGAAACCCGTCAGACCGGCTGCCGCGGTGCGTCGGGCCAGAACCGGAAGGGGAACCGCCGCACCGGATGCCACCGACGCATCGTCGACTCGCAGGTCGATGTTCGAGGCGAAGTCCCCCAGTTGGACGACGATGCCGGCGAAACCGCGGTCGCTGACGAGCATGTTGCTTCCCCGCCCGATCACGAGCACCGGCATCGAAAACGTCACGGCGGCCTCGGCCACTCGCGACAGCTGTTCCTCCTCGTCCACCCGGACGAAAACCGCGGCGCGACCGCCGACTCGATACGTCGTGAGCGTGGCCACCGGATGATCGATCAGGATGTTGTCGCCGATGAGCCGACGAAGGCTCCGTGCATCGACGTTCACGGTGCACCGCGCAGCGCGAGGATCTCTCTCGGCAGTGTCTCGACGTCACCACAACCCATCGAGATGCACACGTCACCGGATCGCACGAGCGAAGACACCGTGGCCGCCAAGCGGGATCGATCGGGTTCGTACACCACGTCGAGGTCCGGGCGCGCCGCTCGGACCGCATCGGCGACCAGACGGCCGGTCACACCGGGAATGGGCGTCGTTCCCGACGCGTAAACGTCGGTCACCACCACCAAATCGGCCGATCCGAACGCGGGTCCGTACTCGGGCGACATCTTCGCCATGCGGTTGAATCGATTCGGCTGGAAGACCGCGACGATCCGCGTCCAACCGTCTCCGCTCGTGCGCGCCGCGGTCAGCACCGCGTCGATCTCCCGGGGCAAGTGCGCGTAGTCGTCGACGAAGGTGGCACCGTCGACCGCGCCGACGATCCGGAAACGGCGGTCGACGCCACCGAACGTCGCGATCGCCTCCACCGCCGCCTTCGGGTCGACCCCCACGGCCGAGACCATCGCGACGACCGCCGTCGCGTTGGCTACGTTGTGGGTTCCTCGCAGAGGACTCTCGATGGCGATCGACGCCCCCGACGGAGTGCGCACCACGAAGGTCGTGACACCGTCGGATGCTCTCACCGCCGACCAGCGGAAGTCCGCTCGATCCGACGATCCGTACGTGATCCACGTGGCATCGGCGCGACGAGAGACGATGGCCGCGATCGACGGATCGTCGATGCACACGACACGAGGGCCGGACACGCCGAGTAGGTAATCCTCGAAGGCCGTGACCAAACCGTCGAAATCGCCGTAGTGATCCAGATGGTCACGATCGATGTTGGTCAGGATCGTTCCCGACAGCGGAAGGCGCAGGTGGGTACCGTCGCTCTCGTCCGCTTCGACCACCATGAAATCGCCGTCGGCCCAACGCGCCCCGGTTCCCTCGTCCAGCAAATCGGCGCCCACGACGAACGAGGGGTCGAGACCGGCGACTTCCAAGGATCGCACCAGCAGGGACGTGGTGGTCGTCTTGCCGTGGGTACCCGCGACGGCGAGCGATCGCCGACGGGCGCACAAGGCCGCCAACATGTCGGCCCGCGTGAGGTCGGGAATTCCTGAGTCACGGGCCCGGACCCGTTCGATGTTCGACGCCGGGATCGCGGTCGACGACGTCACCGCGTCGCAACCCGCGACGACCGATGCCTCGTGGCCGATGTTGACACGCACCCCGAGCGCCCTCATTCTCTCCACCACGTCGGAATCGTGAATGTCGCTCCCCGACACGTCGTGACCCATCTGCGCCAGACACGTGGCGATGGCGTTCATCCCCGGACCACCGATTCCCACCACGTGGACACGACGGCGACGCGACAGGTCGAACGGAGCCGTCGTCACGACCGAACTCCGGCGACCTCTTCGATCAGATCGGTGATGGCGCCCCGGCGATTGGGTTCGCCGAGCGCCCGCGCGTTCGTCTCCAAACGCCGCCGCATGTCCGAATCGTCCCGAAGCTCGGCGACGATCCGGTTCAATCGAGACGTCACGTCGCCCTCGTCCAACATGATCGCGGCGTCTTCGTCGCTCAACCAGGCCACATTGGCGCGTTGGTGATCGTCGGCCGCGCCCGACCACGGCACGAGGACGGACGGCAGCCCCACCGTCGCGACATCGGCCACGGTGCCGGCACCTCCCCGACCGATCAACACGTCGCAGGCTCCGTAGACGTCGGACATCTTCTCCTCGTAACCCACCACGCGGTACCAGACGCCGTCGGTACCGTCACGCTCGATCCCGCCGTCGCGTCGATGCTCGTCGACGAAGCGGTCACCGACCACGTGGAACACGGCGAGGTCGCGATCATCCGACGATTCTCCCACGAGTGCCAGAACGGATCGGTTCAGCACCCGTGATCCGAGCGAGCCACCGATCACGGCCACGAGAAATCGGTCGGTGGGCACTCCCAGGCGCTCTCGCGCCTCCCGACGATCGCGCGCCCGGTCAACCACCCGGATCGCACGTCGGACCGGGGCTCCGGTCCATCGCGCGCGTGCGAGTTCGGATCCCGGGAAAGCCGTGGCCGTGGCGGCCGCGAAACGCGAGGTCAGTCGACTCGAACGTCCGGGCGTGCGGTCGTAGGAGACAACCACCACCGGAATGTGAAGTTTTCGGGCCGCCAACACCGCCGGCAAGCTCGCGTAGCCACCCACGCTCACCACCACCTGGGGTCGATCGCTTCGCATCACGCGTAATGCCGATCGACGAGCACGCAGGAGCTTGGGAACGAACGAGAGGTTCCGAACGATCGAACGCGGCGACACGTCGCGTTGCAGACCGACGACGT
>JAURHL010000147.1 GCA_030833305.1 Acidimicrobiales bacterium
GCGTCTGGTGTTGGCGATCGCCGGTGCGGGTCGCGACCGCGAACGTCTCGAGAAGCTCGCGCACTCGCTGTCGGCACCGGTTCGTTTCATGGGACGGGTGTCCCACGACGATCTGCCCCGTCTGTACGGTTGTGCCGACGTGTCGGCGATGATGTGCCGGAATCGCTGGGGCGGCCTCGAGCAGGAGGGCTTCGGCATCGTCTTCGTCGAGGCCGCCGCCTGTGGTGTGCCCCAGATCGCCGGAAAGAGTGGCGGAGCGGCCGAGGCCGTGGCTCACGGCGAAACGGGTTTCGTCGTCGACGACCCCAACGACGTGAACGAAGTCGTGCGTCGGGTGGCTCAACTGCTCGACGATGCGGATCTGCGGTCGGTCATGAGTCGGGCGTCGCGGGAACGCGCGATCAGTCAGTTTTCCTACGACACCTTGGCCGCGCGTCTCGGTGATGCCTTGGGGGTGGACGAATGAATGGAGCGGAGCTCTTGTCGAGTCGTCGCATCATGCGACTCGATGTCATCGGTACCACCCTCTTCTCGTTGTCGGCCGTGCTCGCCGCGATCGTCTTCGATGGTGCGGCCAAGGTGCAAGGGGTCGTGGTCGACCTCGCGTTGTTCACCGTCGGTGTGGCCGCGTTCTTGTGGGGCTATTGGGTGGCGGTCCAGCGCAGTCGACAGGACGAGCTGTCGGTCGCCGAGCTCTACTTCCTGTTGGGCCCCGCCGTCCCTCGCGACGTCAAAAGGACCATGAACCTGTGTTTGACGGTGCAGACCGTGGTCGCCGTGGGTACCGCCATGTCTCGGTTGAGTACTCCGTCGCCGACCGCGACATCGGGCTCCTCGCCGGGTTCGTCGCTGGCGTTCGGGGTTCTCGTTCCGATGTTCGGGTTGGGCCTCAACGGATTGTGGGCCGCGATCCACGGGACCTTCGCCCCCCGGAGGAAGCGCTCCGATGACGACGAAATCGGCTAGAACTAGGACATGGCCGACACGGCGTCCCTGACGATCTCCATCGATGCACCCCTGGAAAACTGTTGGGGCATCGCGACGGACTACGAGCGTTACCCGGAGTGGACCGACGTCAAGTCGGCTGTCGTGCTGGCTCGTGACGACCAAGGTCGCGCCACCCAGGTGGAATACCGCACGTCCGCTCTCGGCCGAAGCACGCATTACACCCTTGAATACGACTACAGCGCCGCTCCGCATCGTCTGTCGTGGCGATTGATCAAAGGTGACATCATGCGCGGCGTCGACGGCGCGTACATGTTCGCCCCCGACACCAGCGGTGGCGTGGTTCTGACCTACAACTTGTCGATCGAGTTGATCATCCCTCTGCCGGGCTTCGTGAAGCGCCGCGCCGAGGTGCGCATCCTCAACACCGTCAAGGAGTTGAAGGTGCGGGCCGAAGCCCGCCGATGAATTCGGGCGCGTCCATCGGCATCGACGTCGGTGGCACGAAATGCCTCGGGGTGCTCCTCGAGGGCGACCGGGTGGTGACCGAGGTGCGGCGCCCGACCCCGAGGTCGCCCGAGGCCATCATCGACACCTTGGAAGCGATCGTGCACGAACTGGGAGACCGTCCCGCCGTCGGAGTGGGGGTGCCCGGCCTCGTGACCCGACAGGGTGTGATTCGCGCCTCGCCGAATCTCACCGACGTCGCCGACTTCGACGTGGCGGGGATGCTGACCGCTCGTCTCGGTCATTCGGTGGTCGTCGACAACGATGCGACCTGTGCCGCGGTTGCCGAGTGGAGAGCGGGCGCCGCCCGCGGACACCGCGACGCCGTGGTCGTCACGTTGGGTACCGGAATCGGTGGCGGATTGATCGTCGACGATCGCGTCGTGCGGGGCACCAACGGATTCGCCGGTGAGGTGGGGCACATGGTGATCGACCCGAACGGTCCCGCGTGTCCGTGTGGTCGACGGGGTTGTTGGGAACGGTTCGCGTCCGGCACGGCGTTGGGTGCCATGGCACGAGCCGTCGTGAGCGCCGGTGGCTTGAACGCCATCACGACCCTCGTCGATGACGTGAGCGACGTGCGCGGAGAGCACGTATGTGTTCTGGCCAGTCGCGGTGACGTCGAGGCCACGGGTGTGGTGGACGAATTCGCTCAATGGGTGGCCCTCGGACTGGTTGGTTTGGCCAACATCCTCGACCCCTCGTGCATCGTGATCGGAGGGGGACTCACCGCGTCACGCGAGGTTCTCATGGACCCGGTGCGTCATCATTTCGCGCGCTTGCTGTACTCGCCGGATCTGCGCCCGCATCCACGACTCGAGATCGCGCGATTCGGTGAGGTGGCCGGAGCGGTCGGGGCCGCGTCCCTGGCCACGATGTCGACGTCGGCCTAATTCCCCGACGCCCCCGCGGGGGTGGTGGTTAGCCTCGACTCGTGTCCACGGTGGTGATGCGTCTCTGGCTTCCGGACCTCCCGGGAACGTTGGGTCGGGTGGCCGCCGCGATCGGACGGGCGAATGGTGACGTCATCGGAATCGAAATCCTCGAGCGTGGTGCCGGGATGGCGATCGACGAGTTGACCGTCGTTCTTCCCGCCGATGTCGGACATGATGCGCTGATCGCCGAGGTGTCCGAAGTGGATGGCGTGGCGATCGAGGACGTTCACGACGTGGCGACGGATCGTTCGAATCAGGGAGTGCTGGCCCTCGAGGTGGCCGCACGGATCATCGAATCGGATCCGCACGAGCGTCCACGCGAGGCGTGCGTGGCGATACGTGAGATGTTGGAGTCCGATTGGTGCGTCGTGATCGAGGACGGACGGGACGATCCACTGGCGTCCAGCGGTGACGTGCCCGATCTGGCGTGGTTGTCCGCGTTCATCGAAGGGGCTTCGCATCTGTCGGCCGACGTCGCACACGAGAACACCCCGAGCGACATCGCCTGGGCGCCGTTGCGCGACACCGGGGCGACGCTCGTGAGTGGTCGTGTGAAAGGGGCGTTCCGTCTTCGTGAACGACAACATCTGACCTTGATCGCCCGGATCGTCGCCGACGCGTTGACGAAAGGTCGGATCGCGGATCAGTGATCGGCCCAACGTCGGGACCGCTCGACGGCCCGCAGCCATTGGGCGTGCAACGCATCGGCGGCGACCCGCTCGGGTGATCCGATGGAATGGGCTTCGACCACCGCATCGGTGCGCCACAGTTGGGTGATGGCGTCCAAGGACGGCCACACCCCTTCGGCCAAACCGGCGAGATACGCGGCGCCCAGGGCGGTCGTCTCCTGATCCACGGGTCGTCGAACCGTGATGCCGAGTTGATCGGCCTGGAGACGTAGAAGCAGATCCATCACCGAGGCCCCGCCGTCGACGCGGAGATCCTCGATGCGCCGTCCGCTCGCTGATTCCATCGCGGCGACCGCGTCACGGGTTTGCAGCGCCATGGCCTCGACCACGGCGCGGGCGATGTGGGCACGAGTCGAGCCTCGGGTGATACCGATGATGCTTCCGCGAGCGTAGGGGTCCCACCACGGGCTTCCGAGGCCGGTGAAGGCCGGAACGACGAAAACTCCGCCACTGTCGTCGACGGTCGATGCCAACGGCCCGATCTCCGACGACGAGCCGATGATCCCGAGACCGTCGCGTAGCCATTGAACGGCGGCACCCGTGACGAAGATCGAGCCTTCCAGTGCGTAGGAGGTTTCGACCCCGCCATGCGAATCGGCGATGGACCACGCCACTGTCGTTAGCAGTCCGGGCGAGGGGTCGGGGCAACGGTCGCCGATGTTCATCAGCACGAAGCTCCCCGTGCCGTAGGTGTTCTTGGCCATGCCCGGACGGAAGCACGCTTGGCCGAACAGCGCGGCCTGTTGATCGCCGGCGATTCCCGACACCGGAACTCCCGTGGGCAATCCGTCGGCCCGGGTGACCCCGAAACGACTGCTGGAAGGTCGAACCTCGGGCAGGTTGGCGATCGGAACCCCCAGAAGATCTCCGAGGGTGTCGCTCCAGCGAAGCGATCTGATGTCGAACAACATCGTGCGACTGGCGTTCGACGGATCGGTGGCCAGCACCTCGCCGCCGGTCAGGTTCCAGAGAATCCAGCTGTCGATCGTTCCGAAAACGACGTCGGGGTGGCGGGGGGCACCGTTCGCGAGCATCCACGCGATCTTGGTTCCCGAGAAGTACGGATCGAGCACGAGTCCACTGAGGGACCGCACGGTCTCGATCGCACCGGCGTTCGTGAGTCGCTCGCAGTGGTCGGCGGTGCGGCGGTCCTGCCACACGATGGCCCGTCCGTGGACCTCGCCCGTCGAGCGGTTCCACGCCACCACGGTCTCGCGCTGGTTCGTGATGCCGATGGCCGCCGGTGTTCCTTGGCTGGCCACGACCTCGGCAAAGGTGACTCGCACGGCGTTCCAAATCTCGACGGCGTCGTGCTCGACCCATCCGGGTTCGGGAAAGTGTTGGGTGAACTCGCGATAGGACGACACGCTCGGTCGACCATCGGCATGGACGGCCCGACAGCGCACGCCGGTCGTGCCGGCGTCGATGGCCAACACGTAGGAGTCGCTCATCACCGCTTGCGCTTGTTCTTCGGACGATGTTGCGACGGTCCGGTGGAGGTGCGACTGGTGCGTGCCGGTTTGGATCGGGTGGACGTCGGCGTGGTGGACGACGCGGTCGGTGTCGGGCGGGCCGCGGATTTCAGGTCGCGCAACGTCTTGCGTTGATAGCCGAATTTGGCCAGGACGAATCCGGCCACCAGGTACATGGGCAATGACGCCAGCAATCCCACGACCGAACCGGTGGTCACCGTGTCGCGAAGGAAGAGAAGGAACACCACCGCCATCACGGCCACGTACACCAACCACTCGCGCACCAGACGTCCCCAGGGAACCGTGCGAGATGCATCCCATGCCATGTCGCCATCTTTCCACGCGTCGACCGGGTCCGGCACAACCGTCATGGTCCACGATCGCCCGGTGCCGCGACCATCCGACGGTTTAGGCTCGGGCCATGCGAATCGGTGTGTTGACCGGTGGTGGTGACTGCCCCGGACTCAACGCCGTCA
>JAURHL010000148.1 GCA_030833305.1 Acidimicrobiales bacterium
ACGGTGGAACGCGAGACCGACCTGAACGTGGCCGCCGAGATCCGCTACGGACGCATCCCCGAACTCGAGCGTCGCATCTCGGAGGCCACCGCCCACCTCGACGAGTTGCAGACCGGCAATCGCATGTTGAAAGAAGAGGTCGACGCCGAGGACATCGCCGAGGTCGTGAGCAAGGCCACCGGGGTACCCGTGACGCGCCTGATGGAGGGCGAGATGGCCAAGTTGGTCCATCTCGAGGATCTGTTGCATCGTCGCGTGATCGGTCAGGACGAGGCGGTCACCGCCGTTTCCAACGCGATCCGTCGTAGCCGCGCGGGTTTGAGCGATCCGAACCGGCCCATTGGTTCGTTCCTGTTCCTCGGCCCGACCGGTGTGGGCAAGACCGAACTCGCGCGGGCGGTCGCCGAGTTCCTTTTCGACGACGAGCGCGCGATGGTGCGCATCGACATGAGCGAGTACATGGAGAAGCACTCGGTGTCGCGACTGGTCGGAGCACCTCCGGGATACGTCGGCTACGACGAGGGTGGCCAACTCACCGAGGCGGTGCGGCGACGCAGTTACAGCGTGGTGTTGTTGGACGAGATCGAAAAGGCGCATCCCGACGTGTTCAACATCCTCCTGCAGGTGCTCGACGACGGTCGGCTGACCGACGGTCAGGGTCGCACCGTGGACTTCACCAACACGGTGATCGTCATGACCTCGAATCTCCCCGTGGATCCGGTGGAGTACTTCAAGCCCGAGTTCGTGAACCGCATCGACGAGATCATCCGTTTCCGGTCGCTCACGGAGGCCGACCTCACCCACATCGTGGGCATCCAGTTGTCGAAGTTGAAGGAGCGGTTGGCGGCTCGGCGCATCACCTTGGAAGTGACCCCGGCCGCGCTGAGTCTGCTGGCGGCGGAAGGCTTCGATCCCTCGTTCGGCGCCCGTCCCCTGAAGCGGGTGATCCAGCGCGAGATCGGCGATCGGGCCTCGGTGCTGATCCTCGAGGGCAAGGTGGCCGAGGACGGCTTCATCACCGTCGACGCTCGCGACGGCGAGATCGTCGTCGGCTCCTGACGAAACACCCGCGCAACGGGTAGGGTTTCGTCACGTTCCCCTCGTGTTAGGAGCGTTGCCATGTCCGTGACCGTTGTCGTCGGTGCCCAGTGGGGTGACGAAGGAAAAGCCAAGGTCATCGACTTGCTCGCGCGCGAGAACGACGTCGTGGCCCGTTACCAAGGCGGACACAATGCCGGACACACCGTGGTGGTGGGTTCCGAGAAGTACGCCCTGCAGCTCATCCCGTCGGGAGTCCTGTACGAGCACGTCACGCCGGTCATCGGCAACGGTGTGGTCGTCGACCTTCCCACGTTGTTCGCCGAGATCGACCGACTGGAAGCTCGTGGCGTGTCGTGTTCTCGGCTGAAGGTCTCCAGTCAGGCCCATCTCATCTTCCCGTGGCACCAGACGCTCGACGCACTGAGCGAGGGAAGTCTGGGCGACAACAAGATCGGCACCACGTTGAAGGGCATCGGCCCGGCGTACGCCGACAAAGCGAACCGGACGGGCGTGCGGGTGGGGCAGTCCCTCGACTCCAAAGTCTTCGCCGCGTTGGTTCGCTCCGCCGGGGAGGCCGCGAACGTGCGCATCGTGTCGTTGGGCGGCGAGGCTCTCGATGTCGCCGAGATCGTCGCTCGGTACGTCACGTTGGCCGAACGTCTTCGTCCCTACGTGGCCGACACCATCGGGTTCCTGCACGACGCCGTGGACTCCGGCCGTCGGGTGTTGTTGGAGGGGCCCAGGGGACGCTGCTCGACGTCGATCACGGCACCTACCCCTACGTCACGTCGTCCAATCCCACCGCGGGCGGGGCCAGCGTGGGCAGCGGGCTCGGTCCGCGTCTGCTCGATCGCATCATCGGAATCACCAAGGCCTACACCACCCGGGTCGGTTCGGGTCCGTTCCCCACCGAGCTGACCGACGCGGTGGGCGAGAAACTCGTCGACATCGGACGTGAGTTCGGCACCGTCACCGGTCGTCGTCGTCGCACCGGATGGGTGGACTGCGTGATGTTGCGCCACGCGGTGAGGGTGAACTCGCTCACCGAGTTGGCACTCACCAAACTCGACGTTCTCGACACCTTCGACGAGGTGCGCGTGTGCACCGGTTACACCATCGACGGCGTGCCCGTGCACGGTTACCCCGATCTCAGCGAGGATCTGGCCCGCGTGGTGCCCACCTACGCGACCATTCCGGGATGGAAGACCGAATTACGTGGCTGTCGTTCGGCGTCCGACCTTCCGGCCCCGGCTCGCGACTTCGTCGCCACCGTCGAACGCGAGGCCGGTGTTCCCGTTCGAATCGTCGGCGTGGGCCCCGAACGTGACGACGTTCTCGAGTGGCCCTCGACCATTGGAGGCACAGGATCATGATCTCGCGCTACTCGTTGCCGGAGATGGAGTCGGTCTTCGCCGACGAAACCCGCTTCTCCCGTTGGGTGGAGATCGAGTTGCTGGCCACCGAGGCCCACGCGGTGACCGGCGTGGTGCCGGCCACCGACGCAGCGACCTGTCGATCCAAGGCTCCGGTCATCGATGCCTCGTTCGTCGACGCAGTGGCCGAACGTGAGAAGGTCACCGATCACGACGTGGCCGCCTTCGTCGACGTTCTGCAGTCACGAATAGGAGGAGCCGAAGCGGGTTGGATCCACTACGGCCTCACCTCCACCGACGTGGTCGACACCGCACTGTGTTGGGCGTTGCGTGATGCCGCCGACCTTCTCATCGACGCGTCCAGCAAGTTGTTGCGGGTGCTCGTGAACATGGCCAAGGCCCATCGTGACACGGTCATGATCGGACGCACCCACGGCGTTCACGCCGAACCCACCACGTTCGGGGCCAAGGTCGCGTTGTGGGCGTTGCAGGTGGAACGTGATCGCGAGCGCCTCGTGAACGCTCGTCGCACGATCGCCGTGTGCAAGTTGTCGGGCGCCGTGGGCACGTACTCGAACATCGATCCTCGTGTGGAGTCCGCGGTCGCATCATCGTTGGGACTCGAGCCGGTTCCCGCCACGCAGGTGATCAGTCGCGATCGGCACGCCGAATACATGTGGGCCTGCGCCTCGGTGGGCGCGACGTGCGAGATGATCGCGATGGAGTTACGACACTTGCAACGCACGGAGGTCCGCGAGGTCGAGGAAGGGTTCAAGTCGGGGCAAAAGGGTTCGTCGGCGATGCCGCACAAGCGAAATCCGATCTCGGCGGAGACGATCAGTGGCTTGTCGCGTGTGCTGCGGGGGAACCTGCAGGCCGCCCTGCAGGACGTGGCCCTGTGGCACGAGCGCGACATCTCGCACAGTTCGGTCGAGCGCATCGTCCTGCCGGACTCGTCGATGCTGGCGCATTACATGTTGCACCGACTCCGCCGCCTGCTCGAGGGACTTCAGGTGTCGTCGGAGCGCATGCGCGCGAACCTCATGTCGAGCCACGGATTGGTGTTCAGCCAACCGGTTTTGTTGGCCCTCGTTCAGAGCGGGCTGTCCCGCGACGACGCGTATCGCATCGTTCAGGAGGCGGCCACCATCTCGTGGACTGGTTCGCGCGACTTCCGTGGTGTTCTCGAGGAGAATGATCGTGTGCGACAGCTTGGTCCGGCGATCCTGGACGACGCGTTCGATCTCTCTCGTTCACTCGGTCGGATCGGTGTGGTCTTCGACGCCCTCGATCGCATCGAGGTCTGACCCGGATGATCTCCGGTCGGGTGCGTCAGCGGGTGACGCCGGCTTTCTTCAACACCGTGGCGTCCACACCGATCTCCCGCCACGCCGAATACGTGATGCCGTTGCGCTCGCCGTAACCCTTGGCGATCTTGACGAAGGCCTTCTCCAGCGGAGCGATGTCCACTTTCGCGGTGAGTTCGGCCAACTCGATGGCGAGGTCGAGACGCTCCTGGGCGTACTTCAGTTGTGTCACGGCGTCGACGTTCTCGAATTCGTTCTTGATCGTGTTGAGGCGTCGCTTGATCGACTCCGGGGTGCGCTTGCGGCCACGCTTGGGCTTCGTGCGCTTCAACGCCTCGAGATAGTCACGAACGATCTTTCCTTCGGCGCGGCCGGCCGCGAGAGCCTGCTTGTGTGCTTTGGTCATCGGTGTCTTCGGAGCCGCCATACGAATGAACGTACGACGAATGTCGCGGACGGAACAACCCTCCCGATGACAAAAAGACTTTTGTTTATCGGATCTTGATACGTGCGTATCAACGCGACGAGCTCGTGCCGTCATGCGATACGAATCAACTAATGTCGGTATCGATGGACAACGGTACAGCATCTCTTCCCGTGCTCGATCCCACGCGTGACGCCTTGCGCCGACACGTGATGGAACACTCACTGAAGACGGGAGATTTCACACTGAAGTCCGGGGCGAAGAGTTCGTGGTTCCTCGACACGAAGCAAACGGCGTGTCGGCCCGATGGCATCTTGCTCGTCGCCGACGTCGCCTTGTCCATCATCCCGTCGACCGCCACGGCGATAGGAGGACTCACGATGGGCGCCGATCCGGTGGCTTTCGGCATCGCCGCGGTCGGTGCGACCCGAGGACGGAAGCTGCGCAGTTTCAGTGTTCGCAAGGAGGCCAAGGATCACGGTGTCACCGGACGATTGGCCGGCGCTCTGCGACCAGGTGACCAGGTTGTCATCACGGAGGACACCGTCACACGCGGTACATCCATCATGGAGGCGGTCGATGCGGTGGTCGCCTTCGGTGCCGAACCGGTCCTGATCACGGTGATCGTCGATCGTGGGGGCACCTGTGCCGCCATGGCCGCGGAACGTGGTATTCCTTTCGTTCCGATGTTGACGGCCCTCGATCTGGGTTTCGGCTACGGCACCTGAGCCCGGAGGACTCAGTGCACCGGGACATTGATCCCCGCGTGCAGTGACGATTGTGCCTGTCGCGGTCACCACCAGGGCGCCGACAATGC
>JAURHL010000149.1 GCA_030833305.1 Acidimicrobiales bacterium
AGTGTCACGAATGGCGTCGTGGTCGAGCTGCGACGCCATTCGTGACGCCTCTGTTGGTGAACCGGCTGTTGTTCGGTCTCGCCCTTGGCGCCATCAGTCGAGTGTGGATGAGACTCATCTCGAATGAGCCAGAGTTCTCGTGGGGTGGGACAGTTGTAGTGGTCGGAGTATTCGTGTTGTCTGGGCTTGGAACCGGTATCAGTTCGATGATGTCGGCTGGTGGTCGACGCAGCGACAGGATTGGCCGAGGTGCGGGTCTGTGTCTGCTGTTGCCATTGTTCGGGGCTGCGGGTGCTCAGATGATGCCGACGGTCATCATTGGCTCGCTGTCAATTCACAGGAAGACCTGGAATCCTTGGATTCGAGTGTTGCTCGGGCTCCTGGCGCTGATTCTCCCTGTGGGAATCGTCGTTGAGGAGCTGGGATCGGAAGTTAGTTCTTGGCGTGTCGTGGGCCTGCTCATGTTCATGGCGACGTACGTGGCAGTTGTTTTCATGACAGCACCGATTTTTCGTCCACGACGTGCAGGCACGTCATCGATTCCGATGAACCTCGGTCGCTGAGATGCGTCTCGGAAGTCCGTTCGCCCTGAATGTTGGGGACCGCTCTTCACGAGCCCAGCGCGACACCGGCATGCCCCCATGTGCAATCAATGGCGTGCCACCTTTCGGTCACACCACGCAGTTGCGCGTATTCATTGACCCTGATCTGTTGCAGTTCGACGAGGTCTGGGCCGCCGCTGGCACCTGGAACGACGTGTTCGGAATCGAGCCCCACAAGCTGGTGGAGGCCAGTGGCGGTGTGGTCGCCGCCCTGAAGTGCGTCTAGCCGTCGATCGGGTACCTTCCGGCTGTGTCGACTCTCGCCGGCCGCCCAAACTCCGCCCTCGTCGTTATCGACGTGCAGAACGGGGTCGTCGCCGACACGCACGACCGCGATGGCGTTGTGGCGCGGATAGCTGATCTAGTTGAGTTGGCCCGTAGTCAGTCAGTGACGGTGATCTGGGTTCAGCACAGTGACGACGAACTCGTAAAAGGCTCCGACGCATGGAACATCGTGGATGGGTTGCGTCCACAATCGGATGAGCCCGTGGTGCACAAGTCGTACAACGATTCCTTCGAGCAGACGACGTTGGAATCTGATTTGGCGCAGCGCGGCGTGGGACGTTTGGTGGTCACGGGGGCGCAGACGGAGTGGTGCATCCGGTCGACATTGCACGGCGCGATCGCCCGCGGGTACGACGCCCTTCTTGTGTCGGACGCGCACACCACGGGGGATCTGTCAGCGACCACTCCCGCGACGTCAATCATCGAGATGACGAACCACTACTGGAAGTGGCATTCGGCTCCCGGCCGTTCCGCCGGCGTCGCGACCGCCGCCGACGTTTCGTTGGCTGGCTGAGGAGGTGCTTAGAGCACCGCGCGGATCTCAATGCGGCGGTTGCAGGCCTTCGAAGCGGTGGTAGCGATTTGAAGTGCTTCGTTCATGTCCGCGGCTTCGATCAACCAGATCCCGGCCATGTACTCCTCGGCAGTCACCGCGGGCCCATCAGTGATCAGGCCGGCATCACGTCGATTGTCGACAACGTATGCATCCCGTGGACCCGCGAGACCAATGGCGAGGAGCGCTTGCCCGTTGGCGTTGAGACGTTCGTTGAACGCATTGATCTCGGCGACCTCGTCCGGTGTGGCGTCCGCTTCGCCATCCACCGCCATCACCGCGAGCAGGAACCGCATCGCTATCGGTCACTCGGCGATGACGTGCTCATCAACGAACATCCGAACCCGACCCGCGACATTTGCCATGGAATCCGCGACGACCTCCTGGCCGATCTCGCTCGCGTAGGCGGCGTCGAACTCCTCGCGGGAGTCGAACCACAGTTCTGAGATGCCGTCGGCGTCGCCGGGCTCCGGTGAGTCGACGACGTTGAACACCGCCCGCCGGAGACCCGGCAGGCGACTGGCGAGCGCGCGGTGCTGACCGAGCCACCACGAGACGAACTCCTCGTGGGTCATGTTCTCGCGGCGGGTGAGCAAGATCACCGCTTTCATCACGCGCGCTTTCCTGTGCGAGCGAAGGGTCGGCCTCCCACGGCGAGCACGACGCACACCACCATCTCGTCGGGCTGCGGTGCGTCGGGAATGCTGACGTCGATCGCGTCCATCTCATCGAACGACCAGATGTCGTCCTTGTTAGTGATCGGCAGCGTGATCTGCGCACCGGGCCCAGCGACCTTTTTCGTCGACGTGATGATGTCGTCACCCTTGATCACCACCTTGCGGACCGGAGCGCCGAAACGCGGGTGAATGAGCGCCGCGGCGTGCTCAATCTCACCGGCGGTGCCGACGATGCAGCCCTTGCCGTATGCAGTGACGTCCTCGGCGGCCACCCCGAGCGCCGTGAGCGCGCGTTCGGCAAGAAGTCCCGAGATTTCCGCGCCCATCTGCTCGATCTCGTCGAGGTCCTCCCCGGGCCGGCCGGCGTGAGGGTTCTTGATCACCGCGCTGCAGACCGCTCGCCGCACGATCCGGCTGGTCTCGCGATCGTTCTCAGCGAGTATGTCCTCGCAGGTGGTGACGTACTTCCTGATGTGCACGCATGGAACCTAACCGAGGGCGGCAAACCCGCTGCGCTCAGTCGACGACGATGCGGACCGTATGCCAACCGGTGGCGCCGTCGGGCGCGACCGGGCTTGGCTCCTCCACCTGGAGATTCCCGTCGCTGTCGACCGCGCGGCACCTCAGCCAGTGCATGCCCGAGGTGGCCTCCCAATCGATCGACCACTGAACCCACGTGTCGTCCCCGGCAACCCGGCCGAGCGACGCGGTGCGCCACTCGCCATCGTCGACTTGGACCTCTACCCGGTCGATACCGACCGAGGGCGCCACTGCGACACCACCGATCGCGGTCGCACCGCGCATCACCCGGTTCCGCGGTGTGTCGATGCGGGAGGTGATTTTCACCGGTCCCTCCTTCGACCATCCGAGCGGCACCCAGTAGCCGTCGACGGCGCCCCATGTCGTGAGCTCGATACGTGAAAGCCATTTGGTGGCTGAGACATATCCGTAGAGACCGGACACCACGAGTCGCGCGGGGAAACCGTGGAGGGCAGGAAGGAACTCGCCGTTCATCCCGTAGGCAACGATGGCGGTCCGCTCGTCATCGAGAGCGGCGAGGGGGAAACCCGCCGTGAACCGGTCAACGGAGCGTCCAACGATCTGCTCAGCCTCTGCCGACACTCCAGCCTGATCGAGCAGTGCGCGAAGCGGGACGCCCTGCCATTCGGCGGTGCCAACGAGGTCGCCACCCACCGGATTCGACACGCAGGCAATCGTCACCGGGAGCGACACCGAGTCCATTTCGAGCAACTCATCGAAGTTGATGGTGAACGGCCGCTCCACGAGCCCGGTGACGCTGAGTTCCCACGTGTCGGCATCCACTCGTGGCACACGAAGCGCTGTGTCGATGCGGTAGAAGTCGCGCGTCGGTGTGATGTAGGGCGAGACACCCGGTGTGTCGATACCCGTGGAGGGAATGTCGATCCGTGACCCAGGGCGGGGGAGCGAACGTGTGCCAGTCGCTACTTGGACCGTGTCGCCAGAACGCGCCACCCGGCTCACGGCGAGCGCCGCCCCCGCGCCGAGCGAGATGGTGGTGGCGGCTCGGAGGAACCCGCGTCGATCACCCGTTCCGGTACCGGGAATCGGCACGCCCGCCGGAGGACGCGGCACCGAGCGTTGAGACAAGACGGAAAGGCAAGCGACCGAGGTGACGGCACCGAGGGCGGTGCTGACCACCCCTACCCACCATGTCGCATCGGGCCGTGACCAGAACGCGAGCAGGCCGAGAACGGCGACGAACAGCACGGCGACCCGAGCTCGAGGCGCTGATCGACGGTGAAGCCGGCCGACCCCAGCCCCGAGCGCTCCGATCACGAGGAGCATCGCGATGACGAGCGCGGTGCGGTGGTTGGTGCCGAAGATCGCGACCGCGATGTCTTTGACCCGAACGCCGATGGTGTCGATGAAGACATCGCCGACCGCTGAGAGCGGGGACGGGCCACCGGTATCGATGATCGAGACCAGTTCGGCGCCGCTGACGCCCGCCAGCGCAGCGATCACGCCGGCCGAGGAGATGCGGAGAGGCGCGGTGAGCCTGCCGTGTCCGCTCTGTCGACCTCGTCGTTCACGGGGGAGAGTCTGCGTCGCCGGGCGGTGTTCGCGCCATCTGAGCCGGTTGCGCTCAGTAGCGTCACCAGCGTGGAACGGCCGCTCGCTCAACTGCTTGGAGTCACCTTCGATTGCGCGGCGCCGAAGGCACTCGCGGAGTTCTGGCGTGAGGTCGTCGGTGGCCAAATCGATGACCGCACCCTCGACGACGACTGGGTAAACCTCCGTGACGTCCCCGTTGTTGGCCACCTCGGCTTCCAACGGGTTCCAGAGGACCGAGTGGTGAAGAACCGTGTGCACCTCGACGTTGAGGTCGCGGATATCGACGAGGCCGTCGCGCGGTTGATCCCCCTTGGCGCGACCGCTTTCGGCGACACGGTCGACGAGGGCACCGGATGGCTCCGTGTCATGGCCGATCCGGAAGGCAACGAGTTCTGCCTCATCGTTCGACGCTCCAGTCGGAGTTGAACAAGACCGGTCAGATCGGGCGCAGACGGGCGATGAGCGCGCTACGCGCCTCGGCCCACTCGCTTGCGAGCAACGAGTAGACGGCGGTGTCGCGGATCCCGCCATCGGAGGCGGGCATGTGTGTGCGCAAGACACCGTCGAGCCTGGCGCCCACCCGTTCGATGTTGGCCCTCGATTTGGAATTACGAACGTCGGTCTTGATGGTGACCCGCTTCACCCCAATCCGGTCGAAGGCGTGATCGAGCATCATGATCTTCGCCTC
>JAURHL010000014.1 GCA_030833305.1 Acidimicrobiales bacterium
CGAACGCGAGGAGCGGATTCGTGAATCGAGATCGACCCTCGTGGCACCCCGACGCCCGAGACTATGCTCGAGGTGCGGGGCCGGCGGTCCCAGTCTGGAGCACGAATGTCGCAGTCCCCGTTGTCTTTCCGGAACGTGTCGATGACGTTCCCCGACGGCACGAAGGCTCTGTCCGACGTTTCTTTGGACGTGGGCAAGGGAGAGTTCGTGACCATCGTCGGTCCGTCCGGTTGCGGTAAGTCCACGTTGCTCAAGATCGCGTCCGGATTGCTCGAGGCGACGTCGGGCGAGATCTCGGTCGATCGGGACCGCATCGGCTACGTCTTCCAGGATGCCACGCTCCTTCCCTGGCGTACCGTGCGTCGCAACGTGGAGTTGCTCGCCGAACTCCACGGATACGACAAGGAGCGGCGCATCCAACTCGCCGAGGACGCCATCGACCTGGTGGGTTTGCGCGGCTTCGAAAATCACTATCCGCGTTCGTTGTCGGGTGGCATGCGGATGCGCGCCTCTCTCGCCCGAACCCTCACGTTGAAGCCTCCGGTGTTCCTGTTCGACGAGCCCTTCGGAGCGGTCGACGAGATCACCCGCGAGCGCCTCAACGAGGAGACTCTCCGTCTTTTCGAGCAGGAACGTTTCGCCGGTCTCTTCATCACGCATTCGATCAGTGAGGCGGTCTATTTGTCGACCAAGGTGCACGTGATGTCGTCGCGTCCCGGGCGATTGGTCGCCTCGTTCGACGTTCCGTTCGAGTATCCCCGCAAACCGGATCTGCGGTTCGACGCTCGCTTCGCCGAACTTTGCGGACAGGTCAGCTTCGCCCTGAGAGGAGCGCACTCATGACCCTCGACGACACGCCGGCGTTCGATCCGGTCGCGGCGACCGACGTAGACGTCGTGTCGGCGCCCGGAGCCAAACGTTCGCGCAAGGCCAACTTCGCCGGCTCCGTACTGCCGCCATTGGCCGTCGGCCTCATCATCCTGGGCGTCTGGTATTTCATCAGCCTCGTGGTACTGGATCCGAAACGTCGGTTCCTCTTGCAGCCGCCCCATGAGGTGTGGAACGTGGGCTTCGCCGACTGGGACAACCTGTCGACCATGCTCGAGGGAATGTGGTCGAGCACCAAGGTGGCTTTCTGGGGTCTCCTGATCGCGATTCTGCTCGGCTTCCTGCTGGCCATCGTCATGAGTCAGGCCAAGGTGGTCGAACGGGCGATCTTCCCGTACGCGGTGGTGCTGCAGGCGATTCCCATTCTGGCCATCGTTCCCCTGATCGGATTCTGGTTCGGCTACGGGTTCTCGTCCCGCGTGCTGGTATGCGTGATCATCGCGTTGTTCCCGATCGTGGTGAACACCCTCTTCGGTTTGCTCTCGGCCGATCAGGGCATGCACGACCTGTTCACGTTGCACAAAGCCAATCGAATCACCCGACTTCGTCGTTTGATGTTCCCGGCGGCCCTCCCGGCGGTGTTCGCGGGTTTGCGGATCTCGGCCGGCTTGTCGGTGATCGGAGCGATCGTCGGTGACTTCTTCTTCGGTCAAGGCGAAGTCGGGATCGGGCAGTTGCTCAAGCGTTACGCGAACCGGTTGGAGGGCGAGCAGTTGTTCGCCTCGGTGATCCTGTCGAGTGCCTTGGGAGTCTCGGTCTTTCTGTTCTTCGGCTGGTTGTCCGGGCGTCTGATCGGCAAGTGGGCCACCGACTCTCGGGGCAAGTGACCGTCACACATTCGTCACCCGTACGTCAGTCGGGTCGCACGTACCCCGGACTCAGGGCGAACGAGTGGTCCCGTTGTTGACGTCGTAGCGCGGGCAGGATCACTCGGTACGCGGCGCGCATGTTCGGGAACGGCTCGGGGAGGTCGTCCTTGATCAACGCGTGCAACCGCGGCAGGGCGTGGTAGGGCACCGACGGATACATGTGGTGCTCGAGGTGGTAGTTCATGTTCAGGTACAGGAAGCGCCACACCCGATTCATGTACACCGTGCGGGTGTTCAGTCGGTGGTCGAGCACGTCCTCGGCGAGACCGGCGTGTTGGGTGGTGCCGAAGACCACCAACAGCCAGCGGCCGTACAAGGACGGTAGGCCCACCATCACCAGTGGCAACCACGAGCCGGACACGATCGATGTCGTGATCATCACCAGCCAGATCGACAGGTGCACACGACCCCACAGGATCGCCCGCGACGCTTCACGGGGCGGAAGGTACGTTGCCTCGTCGGGGTGGAGGCGCCCCACCAGGTTGTGCAGGTACTTGCCGAATTCCTTGAGCGCACTCAGCACACCGAACATCTCGAGGGCGATCTTCCAGAACGGAGTCGGTCGGGGATAGGCGATCTCGGCATCGCGTCCGACGATGATGGTGTCGGCATGGTGTCGGTTGTGGCTCCAGCGCCACGAGACGGGTTCGCGCAGGTCCATGAACGACGCCACGTGGTACACGACGAGGTTCGCCGTCTTGGACTTGAACGCCGTGCGATGACCACATTCGTGCCAACGCGCGTCGGACGCCGACCCGTACAGCGTTCCGTACAGGAACATGGCCGGCAACGTCCACCACGAGAGCCACGTGAGAACCAACCACGTTCCCGAAGCGGCCAGCAACACCAGCCACAGGAGCGTGTCCAGGGTCGCTCGTCGGTCGGAGCGTTGCATGATGGTCAGCAGTTCGTCGCGATCCACCGGGCTGCGGTACCAATCGGCTCCCGCCAGTCCCGCGCTCTCGGCCACGGCTCCCTCGGGCCCGGTGAGTCGGTAATCGCGCGGTGTCGTCGATCTCGGTGTCGTCGATCGTGAATCCATCGTTCCCCCGCGTCGGAGCATAGGCATCGCTAGAGTCGGTCGCGTGGTCGTGGAGTGGTTGACGTTTCGCGTGACGCCCGACGAGCGCGCCGTGTGGCTGGCCCGCGAGGAGGAGGTCTGGAGCCGATACCTCGAAGGTTGCGACGGTTTCGTGCGCAAGCAGATGTGGATCGAGGAATCCGAACCGAACGAGATCCACGCGGTGATCTGGTGGGAGAGTCGTGAACTTTGGAAGCGAATCACCCCCGAGCAGGTGGACGAGGTGGACCGCCGGATGGGCGATCTGTTCCGGGAATGCACGATGCGCGTCTACGACATCGTGCGCGATCGCTGATCAGTCGTTCAGCGTCCGGAGCGATTCGACGGCCCGCTCGATCATGACGGGCAGGGGGTCCCGGTCCACCAAGGCGATTCCGATGCAGTCCGGTTGGTGGGTCGCGCGCGCGATCCGCAACTGCCGGCCCACCTCGGACGGATCACCGGCGATCGACCACTCGTCGGCCACTCCGCCGAAACGAGCCGAAACGCACAAGGTCACGTGAACGGGTCGGACCGAGCGGGCCTCGCGGATCGGGTCATGAGCGGTCTCGGAGGTGAAACCGGAGAGGAACACGCCGTCGGCCACTCGCGAGGCGAGACGGTTCAGCTGAGGCCCGCGGGCGCCGACGAACTGCGGGATGATCCGCGACGGAGCCGCATGGTCGGGTGGGGTGTAACGGGCGCTCGTCCGACCGCTGAACACGGCGCTCGCCGTCTCGATGGCGTCGCGAACGAGGGCCACCGGCTTGTCGGTCGCCAGGGAGAACGGCCCGAGCGACTCGTGGCCTCCCACGCCCCACCCGAGCACCATTCGTCCGTTGCTCAGTTCGTCGATGGTCATCGCGGTCGAGGCCACCGCGCCGGGATGACGCAACAGCGGTGAGGTGATGCCGACGCCCAACGTGATGCGACGAGTGACCATGGCGGCCGCGGCCAGAAGAGCGAACGGCTCGCGTGCCACACCCTCGTCGGCCACCCACACCTCGTCCACGCCGGCCTCGTCGAGGGTCACGATCGCGTCGACTATGGATGACGCCGTCACGTTCGGATAGATCCAGACACAGGTGCGCACTCGCCTACGATTCCACATCGGCGGCACGCGGGAGAACAGGAGGACTTCATGTCGAACGAACCGGCTGTTTCCCGGTGGTTGCGACGGGCCCGCTTGACGAACGGCTCGTTGGTCGACATCGAGGTCGTCGAGGGTCGGGTGTCGGCGGTCGAACCCGTCTCGAACGATCGAGTCGGAACGTCGCTGGATGGATGGCTCGTGTTGCCGGCGCTCGGGGAGCCGCACGCCCACCTCGACAAAGCCTTGACGGCCGAACGCGTGCCGAATCCGTCCGGAGACCTGATGGGAGCGATCCACGCCTGGGTCGCGGCCGAAGAGCGCGGTGAATTCGGACTGGACGAAATGACCGCGCGGGCCATCGAGGCCATCCGCAAGTTGGTGGCCAACGGAGTCACCACGATCCGCACGCACGTGAACGTGGGCGAGAGTGACGCGACGCACGTGCACCTGCGCGCGGTGCTCGCCGCTCGCGACGTCACCCGACATCTCGCCGACCTGCAAATCGTCGCTCTGATGCATTCACCCCTTGCCGGATCGGAGGGGGCCGGGAATCGTCGTGCGTTGCGCGAGGCGTTGGCGTTGGGCGCGGATCTGGTGGGTGGATGCCCGCACCTCGAGCCCGATGGTGCGGGGATGATCCGCGAGGCTCTGGCCGCGGCGACCGAGGCGGGTGTGGGTCTCGATCTTCATGTCGACGAGACTCTCGACCCGAACATGTTGACCCTCGTGGAATTGGTCCGTCAGGTCGAGTCGACCGGCTTCGAACGATCCGTCGCGGCCAGTCACTGTGTCAGCCTCTCGGTGCAGCCTCTCGACGCTCAACGCGAGATCGCGCGGATGGTCGCCGCGGTCGGCGTCTCCGTCATCGCGTTGCCCCCGACCAATCTGTTCCTTCAGGGTCGCGAGCAGCCGCAGGCCATGCCGCGGGGGATCGCGCCCATCGACGTCCTGCGTGAGTCGGGAACCACGGTCGCGTTGGGTGGAGACAACGTGCAGGATCCGTTCAACCCCGTCGGACGAAGCGACCCTCTCGAGACCGCGGCACTGTCCATCATGGCGTCGCATCAGTTGCCCGCTGCGGCGTTCGACCTCGTCGGTAACGCGGTCCGTCGGGTGCTCGGCCACGAGGAGGTGAACGTGGCGGTTGGATCTCCGGCAGACTTCCTGGTGATCGACGCGGCGTCGGTTCGCGAGGCGATCGCCGACGCGCCACTCGACCGGCGGGTGTTCAAGGGCGGGCGTGAAGTGGTGGTGACGACGACCACTCGTCGATTCCACGACGACCCCTGAGACCCGGGAGACCCGGTGGTACTGTCGGCGGTAGTGACCAGGCAGGTAGGGAGGCTCGCATGAAGGTCGGTGCGTTCTTTTTCGGTGGAGTCGAGATGGACGACGCCGGCTCCGGTCCGCCCGCGCCACTCGACCGTCGTTACTCCAACGACCACATGTGGAAGGCCACGTTGGATTACGTGAACTCGGCGATCGAAGCCGATCGATTGGGTTTCGACTCCTTTTGGACGACCGAACACCACTTCCAGTACGAGGGATACGAGGTCATCCCGAACGGCCTCCTGATTTCGGCCTGGATCGCCGCCCAAACCAAGCGCATCAAGTTGGGGGCCATGTTCAACGTGGTGCCGCAATGGAACCCGCTCCGTCTGGCCGAGGATTTCGCGACGCTGCACAACCTCTCCGGGGGTCGCGGAGTTCTGGGCGTCGGTCGCGGAACAGTTCCGCGCGAGGTGTTGCACCTCAACGAAAAGGGCGTGTCGATCGGTTCGCACGACAACCCGGAGAAGTCGGCCGACGACGAGTTGAACCGCGAGGTGTTCGAGGAATCGATGGAGATCATCCGGCGCGCCATGTCGAACGAGACGTTCTCGTTCTCGGGCAAGCACTTCCAGATCCCGCTACCCGGTATCCCGGATCGCGGAAGCACCGTTCAGCATCTGACCTTGGTCCCGCGTCCCATCTACCCGTACGAGATCTGGCAGGCGGTCACCAGCCCGCCGACGCTCGACTACGTCGCGCGCATCGGTCACTCGGCGGTCTTCTGGAATCAGCACTACTCGTTCATCAAGCGGTTCTGGGACACCTACTCCGAGAAGCAGGAAGCGGCCACCGGAGTCGCTCCGGCTCCGGGAGCCAAGCGAATGTTGGTCATCTCGGTGCGCATCGAGGACTCGTACGAGAAGGCCTGGCAGAGTGCGACGCCGGGTCACGACGAGTTCTGGAAGTTCCTCGGTCCGTACGGATGGAGTCGGGGCTACATGGGGGAGGACGGCAAGCCGGCCAAGCCCGGTCTCATCCCGACCTTGCAGGAGTCGGTGGACAACAAGACGATCCTGTTGGGAACACCCGAACAGGTCGCCGAGGGAGTGCAGTTCTACAAGGACTTGTTGGGTCTCGAGTACGTCACGATCTTCCCGCACATGCTCGGTGACTCCTACAAGAAGGCCGACGAGCAGATGGCACGCTTCATGAACGAGGTCATGCCTCTGGTCAGGTAGTCCGCCACAACGAGTTGTGCTCGCAGACCGAGCGCAACACCGCGGGTTGGTCGGTCATGATGCCGTGAACGCCGATGTCGATGAGCCGTTGGATCTCCTCGGGGTGATCGATCGTCCATACGTGAACGGGTAGCCCGGCCCGCTCGGCCCGCTCGACGCGAGCCGCCGTGGTGACCGTCAACGGTCCTTGTTTCACCGGCACCTGCAAGCAGGAGGGACCGGTGGGAACGCGGCCCGTCAGCCATTGGGCGACCTCGCGCGGACTGGCACTGGTGCAGACGTCGGGGCCGAGTTCCTGACGAACACGCATCAGACGCCGATGGCTGAACGAGCCGATGCACACTCGGTCGAGTGCGTTCATGCGGCGCAACAGATCGATCAGCGGATCGACCGTGGCGTCACTCTTGGCGTCGATGTTGATCATCGAATCGGGGAATTCCTCCAAGAGATCGACGAGGAGCGGAATCGGTTCACGCCCGTCGACTCGGACCGCGGCCAGTTCGGTCCGGGACATCTCGCTGATCCGACCGTCACGACCACAGGTTCGACGCAGATCGTCGTCGTGGAAGGCCACGAGGTGACCGTCGGCGGTCAGCTGCACATCGGTCTCGAGGTAGCGAAAGCCGAGCCCGACCGCGTGACGGAACGCCGGCAGGGTGTTCTCGGGCCATTCGCTCGTTCCGCCTCGATGGGCGAACGGAACGAAGTCACCGGCGACGTGAGGTTCCAGATACGGATGGACATGTCGCGGAAGGGCCACCTCGCCAGTATCGCTCTCGGCACTAACGTTCGTCGGCATGTCCCCGGAATTCGCCGTCACTCCCGTCCCGTTGGCCGGATCCTCCTTCACCGGCTCGGGTGCTCGCATCGAGGTGCACGCCCCGTACGACGGATCGCTCATCGGGCACGTCCCGGCGTGCACGTCGGCCGACGTCGACCGCGCAGTGGAGGTGGCGCGTCGGGCGATGGCCACTCCGCTGCCCGCGTGGAAACGAGCAGCCATCCTGGATGCCGCGGCCGCTCAACTGACGTTGCGCCGCGAGGAGTTCGCCGCGACCATCGCCCGTGAGGCGGCCAAACCGATCAAGACCGCCCGGGTCGAGGTCGACCGCGCGGTGGGAACTTTCCAGTTCGCCGCCGCCGAGGCTCGCACCCTCGTCGGCGACGTGGTGGCGATGGACGCGATTCCGGCGGGGGAGGGCAAGTTCGGATTCACAATGCGCGTTCCCGTGGGCGTCGTGGGTGCCATTGCTCCGTTCAACTTCCCGTTGAACCTGGTGGTGCACAAGATCGGACCGGCGATCGCCGCCGGCTGTGCCGTGGTGCTGAAACCGGCATCGCAGACTCCGTTCTCCTCGATCCTGTTGGCCCGCATGCTCATCGAGGAGTGTGGGTTGCCGGCTGAATGGTTGAGCGTGGTCACCGGTGGTGGGTCGACGGTCGGCAACGCCATCGTCGATCACCCGGACGTCGCATTGGTGACCTTCACGGGGTCGCCGGACGTCGGCTGGGGGATTCGCGCTCGAGCGCCGCGCAAACGAGTCGGTCTGGAGTTGGGCAACAACGCTCCGATCATCATCGAGCCCGACGGTGATTGGATGACGGCGGCCGCCAAGATCAAGGTGGCCGGCTTCTCCCACGCCGGACAATCGTGCATCTCGACACAGCGCATTCTCGTTCACGAGTCGATCTCGGAAGCATTCGTCGACGAACTGGTGCGTCAGGTGTCGACCCTCGTGTTGGGCGATCCCCTCGACGAGGACACCGACGTTTCGACGCTGATCTCCACGTCGGAACGAGACCGGGTTCGTAGCTGGATCTCCGAAGCCGCCTGCGAGGGTGGCGAGGTGGTTCTGGGTGGTGACGTCACCACCCAGGGCATCCTGTGTCCCACCATCGTGGTGAACGCCCGGGCGTCGATGAAGATCTGCGCCAAGGAGGTTTTCGGTCCCGTCGTGGCGGTGCAAGGTTTCACCGACTTCGACGAGGCACATCGCCTAGCGAACGACACGCGCTACGGCCTGCAGGCCGGTGTCTTCACGCGCGACATCGACAAGGCGCTGCGCGCCGTGCGCACCCTGGACTTCGGTGGTGTGACCGTCAACGAGGTGCCGACCTGGCGTGCCGATCAAATGCCCTACGGCGGCCTCCGTGACTCGGGCAATACCCGGGAGGGTCCGGCGTACTCGGTGCGCGAGATGACCGAGATTCGTATGGTGATCCTGGGCGCCTGACGAATCAGATGGATCGACCGGCGTTCTTCCAGTACTCGTCCTTCAGCAGTCGCTTGTAGAGCTTCCCGGTCGGGTGACGCGGAAGTTCGGCACGGAAATCGATGCTGCGCGGACACTTCACGTCGGCCAACTGGGACTTGCAGTAGGCGATGAGCTCCAGCTCGAGCGCACGGGCCGCTTCGGCACTCTCGGGCATCGTGGCCGGTTGAACGACGGCTTTCACTTCCTCGCCGAAATCGTCGTTGGGAACGCCGAAGACGGCGACATCGATCACCTTGGGGTGAGTGACGAGGGCGTTCTCGGCCTCCTGCGGATAGATGTTCACGCCGCCCGAGATGATCATGTACGCCTTGCGGTCGGTCAGGAACAAGCACCCGTTGTCGTTCAGGTAACCGACGTCGCCCAGGGTGCTCCAGCCCTTGGGATGACGTGAACTCTTCGTCTTTTCCGCGTCGTTGTGATACTCGAAGGTCGCGCCACCCTCGAAGAAGATGGTTCCGCTCTCGTAGTTCGGCAACTCCTCGCCGTCGTCGCCGCAGATGTGGATGGTGCAGCCGATCGGCACTCCGACCGTGCCCTCGTTCGCCAGCCAGAGGTCGCTGTTGCAGTAGACGAAACCGTTACCTTCGGTGCCCGCGTAGTACTCGTGGATGATGCGGCCGAACCATTCGATCATCTGCTTCTTGACCGGAATGGGGCAGGGCGCCGCGGCGTGGATGACGGCCTGCAGCGAGGAGACGTCGTACTTGGAACGGTTGCTCTCGTCGAGCTTCAACAGTCGGACGAACATCGTCGGCACCACCTGAGTGTGGGTCACCTTGTGACGCTCGATGGCGGTCAGGAACTGTTCGGGATCGAAGTGTTCCATGGCCACGACGGTGCAACCCATGCTCTGGGCGGCCATCGTGAAGCGCAAAGGCGCCGCGTGATACAGCGGCGCCGGGGTCAGGTACACGCTGTCGAAGGACGCTCCGAACAACATGGCCAACGACGGGGCGACCGAGGTGGGTGTGGTTTCCAGCGGCAGGTCGACGAAGGGCTTGGTGACGCCCTTGGGCTGGCCCGTGGTGCCCGACGAGTAGAGCATGTCGGTTCCGGCGATTCGATTCGGGAGGGGCGCGTCGGACTGGGCGGACACGGCGTTCTCGTAGCTCTCGTAGCCGGCCACGGTTCCGTCGAGCATGAGTCGCATCTCGAGATTCGGGGTGTCGGCGATGATCTCCGACGCTTGATCCGCCTTGTATTTCGACGTGATGAAAATGCGGGCCGCACAGTCGTTGATGATGTAGGAGAGCTCCTTGCTCGTGAGGCGCGAGGACGCCGCGGTGTACACGACTCCGGCGTACTGGCAGCCCCACAACACCTCGAGGTACCGATCGTGGTTCTCCATGCACAGCGCCACGTGATCACCGGGCTTCAGGCCCGCGTTGCGCAACAGATTGGCCAGCCGGTTGGCCGCGGCGTCCAGTTGGGCGAACGTCTGGCTGTAACCCGAACCGGTCATGACCATGGCCAGTTTGTCGGGATGGGTGAGGGCGTGGGCTCCGAGATACATGGGGCGAAGAGTAGTGGCAGTACGATTCTCCGTGTGGGGTCGTCGGAGCGTGATTCGGCGTGGGCGAAGGAGCGATTCGTCGGCGCGGTGTCCGTGGGTGGCGACGTGGCTCTGGACGAATTGGCGTTGTTGCTCCCCGCGGCCATCGGTCACGTCTCGAGAGTCGACTTGGTCGCCGGACTGACGATGCTCGACGAGATGGCGGCCATGGTGGCCAGCCCGACCGTCGAGGGTGTCTGTCGCTCGCTCTTTCGCGGAGATCATGCACTCGTGGGGCACCGAGACGACTACTACGACCCCCGTAACTCGTTCATCACCGACGTCGTCGCCACCCGTCGGGGCATCCCGATCTCGTTGTCGGTGATCGCGATGGAGGTCGCACGACGGGTGGGGGTCGACCTGGTCGGGGTGGGCATGCCCGGGCATTTCCTCGTCGCCGAGCGACCGAGCCAGGGTCTCGTCCCGGAGATCTTCGCCGACCCGTTCCACGGCGGTCGGATCATGGACGCCACGGGGTGCGCGCGCTTGTTCGCCGAACTGTTGGGAGAAGCGCAACGTTTCGACGTCCGATTCCTGGCGATGACTCCGCCGATGTCGATCGTCGAGCGCATGTTGAACAATCTGAAGGCGATCTACCTGCGAAACGGGGACGTAGCTCGGTTGCGGGGGGTGATGTCGCTGAGGGCCGCGTTCCCGGGTCTCGGCCGTGCCGAGAACGACGAGTTTCGGCGTCTGATGGCCCCGCTGAATTGAGGGTTTCGATGCGCACCACGACGGCGAGGGTGGCTAGTTTTTCCCCATGACCGCCACCGCGACCCTCACCTCCGACGAGCAGAAGGTCTCGTCGCTCATCGACGAGCTTCTCGCCGAGTTCCCCCCGCGCAGCACGGACGGAACGACCTTCCTCGGAGCGCAGTTCGACAAGGGACTCGCCTGGGTGCACTTCGAGGTCGGCCACGGCGGACTCGGCCTCAATCCCAAGTTGCAACGCACCATCAACGAGCGTTTGTTCGCCGCCGGCGCCCCGAATCCGGTGGCTCGTAACCCGATCGGCCACGGAATGTGCGGCCCGACCGTGGCGGTGTGGGGCTCGCCCGAGCAGAAGAAGCGGTACCTGCGCCCTCTGTTCACCGGTGAAGAGGTGTGGTGTCAGCTGTTCTCCGAGCCCGGCAGTGGTTCGGACTTCGCCGGCTTGTCGGCCAAGGGAGTGAAGGACGGCGACGAGTGGATCATGAACGGCCAGAAGGTCTGGACGACCCTGGCGCACCTGTCCCGTTTCGGACTCCTGATCGTGCGCACCGACGCCGAGGCCGTGAAGCACGCCGGTCTCACCGCGTTCGTGGTGGACATGCAGGCCCCGGGCGTCGAGGTTCGTCCGCTCTACCAGATCACCGGTGAGGCCGAGTTCAACGAGGTCTACTTCACCGACGTCCGCGTCCCGAATCATGAGATGCTCGGCAACATCGGAGACGGGTGGCGAGTGTCGCTCACGACGTTGATGAACGAACGAGTGTCCATCGGTGGTGCGATCCCGGCCAAGGGCTCCGGTCCGATCCGTGATGCGCTCAAGGTCTGGAAGGATCTTCCCGCCGATCGTCGTGATCCCGCCACGCGGGACGAGTTGATGTCGCTGTGGGTCCGCGCCGAACTTCTCCGACTCACCAACATCCGTGCGTCCCAGAATCGCAAGATGGGTGATCCGGGTCCCGAGGGTTCCATCGCGAAATTGGCCATGGCGGAACTCAACAAGGACATCTACTCGTTCGCGGTTTCCCTGTTGGGCGCGGACGGAATGCTCTTCCCGAGCGGGTATCAGAAGATTCGTCCGGAACAGGCCATGGGTCTCGAGAATCCGCAGAAGGCGTTCCTGCGCAGCCGAGCCAACTCCATCGAGGGTGGCACCAGCGAGGTCATGCGCAACATTCTCGGCGAGCGGGTGCTCGGACTGCCCGGCGACGTTCGCGTCGATCGCGACGTGGCGTGGAGCAAGGTCCCGCGCAACTGACGCTCAGGCACCGGTTCGCAGGAGCAGTCCCACGAACATCGTGCCGAGCCCCGTGAGCAGCCCCAGCGCTCCTCCGATGGCCAGAGCCAACTTGCCGCGTCCGAGTGAGTGGACGGCCGCGAACATCGCCGTGGCGACCGCCAGCAACACGTGGACGAACAGCGTGACCTGATACTCGGAGTCGGTGTCGGCGATCGAGACGTCGAGGATGTTCCAGATTCCGGTGATCACGGTGAGCCCGAAAGCGGGCCAGGCCACGCGAGCGAAACCGTTGGCCGCGGTCTTCAGGCTCTCGGGATGCGCGGCCCGCAGGCGGGGTACCAGGCCACCGAGGACGATCTGTCCGCCGACCCACACCGAAGCCGCCACGACGTGCAGGAAGAGACGCAAGGTGTCGAGGTCGGGACTGATCATGTCTCCAGCCTGACACACCCAGCCCCTCGGTCGACATCCGAACCTCTCCTACACTGACCCGATGAGTGTCATCGAACTCGCGGTGACGGGCCGGATGTTCCACGCGCCGACACCCGACAAGTTGGGGATCATCGACGGCGTGATCACGGTCGGTGCCGACGGTGTCATCGTCGACGTGGTGCACGATGCTTCGTCACCGGTGGCGATCGAACTCGTTTCGCGAGCACGCACGGTGTGGCGGATGGCGCCCCACGAGCGGTTGTTGCCGGGGCTGGTCGACACGCACGTCCACGCACCGCAGTGGCCCCAGTTGGGAACCGGATTGGACCTGCCGCTCGAGAGTTGGTTGTTCGATCACACGTTCCCGTTGGAGGCGCGATACGCCGACGTCGGGTTCGCCCGCGACGTGTGGGAGCACATGGTGCCCACGCTGCTCGGCCTCGGGACCACCACCGCTGTCTATTACTCGTCGATTCACGAGGATGCCACCCGACTTCTCGCCGAACGATGCGCGGTGGGTGGTCAGCGTGCTTTCGTCGGACGAGTGGCCATGGATCACCCGACGGGAACACCCGAGTGGTATCGCGACGAGTCCGCCGATGTCGCGCTGGAACGATCGCGTCGATCGGTTCGTGATGTCTTCGAGATCGGCGCGACCTCCGGGTTGGTGAAACCGATTTTGACACCACGCTTCATCCCGGCGTGCAGTGACGAGCTACTGGCGGGGATGGGGCGGATGGCCGACGAACTCGGGTGCACCATTCAGACCCATTGCTCGGAGAGCGACTGGGAGCACGCGAACGTTCGCGATCGATTCGGACGTTCGGACACCGAGATGCTCGACGCGTTCGGGCTGCTCCGCGAGCGGACCGTGCTGGCGCACGGCAACCTGGTGTCGACGACGGATGCCGCACTCATCCGTGCCCGGGGTGCGGGCATCGCCCATTGTCCGTTGTCGAACTCG
The DNA here is from genome assembly GCA_030833305.1 of Acidimicrobiales bacterium. Taxonomy (GTDB): domain Bacteria; phylum Actinomycetota; class Acidimicrobiia; order Acidimicrobiales; family Ilumatobacteraceae; genus Casp-actino8. The sequence goes on from JAURHL010000014.1 coordinate 13,593, forward strand.
TACTTCGCCAACTGCGTGTTGCCCCTGCGACGACTTCTCGACGCCGATGTTCGGGTCGGACTCGGATCGGACGTGGCCGGTGGAGCATGGCCCGGCCTGTTGCCGCAGTGCGCCCATGCCATCACGGCGTCGCGGATGTTGGAAGACGGCGTCAACGGCTCGATCGACGGCGGTTGCCGTGGAGTCTCGGGCTCGCGCATCGATTCGGTGACCGCGTTCCACGTGGCGACGGCCGGAGGTGCCGCGATGATCGGTCTCGATGCCGGAGCGTTCATCCCGGGTCGTCGGTTCGACGCCTTCGCCGTCGACACGATGCGATCGGCGAACGGAATGCGTGAGTGGGACGGCATCGACGACGAGTCCCGAATCTTCGAGAAGATCGTCCGCTTGACCGGACCGGAGGCGATCACCTCGGTGTGGGTCGACGGGCGACTGCGGTCGGGACGGGCCGCGGTCGACTGATCAGCGAGTTGCGTACATTCTCAGCAACGACACGTAGTAATCGACGCGGAACTGGCTGCCCTTGCGGTCGTAATGAATACCGTCACCTTCGAGACGTTGTATCGGCGCGTCGGTGGCCCAGTCGGCGACGAAGAAATTTGGGGTGGTCATGGCGGTCACGGTCAACGCGTCGTTGATCGTGCGGGCGCGTGCCATGCAGTCCTTCATCTGCAGGTTCACCCAGACCACCACGTGTTCGTCACCGGCCAGAGCGGCGATGCGACGAATGTTCGGCTCGACGGTCTCGATGGGAGTGGCGAGACAGGCGTCGTTGGCGCCCAGTGAGACGATGATCAGACGCGGAAGAACGCCCAGGCCCCGGGCCGACTCGAGCAGATCCGCGCCCTCGGCGATGGTGCGATCCTCGCGGGCGTCGATCGTGGGAAGCCATCCGATGCGGGCGATCGATTCGTCGAGCCCGAGACCGTCGGTGTCGGTGGTCAGGAAATCGCCGACGATCATCACCTCGGGCACCGCTGGCGTGGTGGTGGTGGGCAAGGGCGGATAGGTGGAGGGAGCCGCCGATGCCGGCGTCGTCGACTCCGATGCGCCATTCGAGGATGACGTGCAGGCGACGAGGGTCATCGCGACGACGACAACCCACTTCGGGCCCGTGAAGATGGTCGAGCGACGCATCGATCAGTCCTGAAGCGAGGCGAGAACATGGCTGGCGGCCAGGGCCCGATCATCGACGATCGGTCGCCGGGCCAGTGAGCCACCCGACATCGTGGTGATGGCCGTTTCGATGGCACTTTGCAGGTCACGCAGATTGCGCGGGGGTGGAAAGTACTCGTCCTCGTCGGTGATGCGAACCTCTTCGACGCCGTTGCGAGGCGCCAAGCGGGCGATGACCGCGTCGACCAACTCCTCCGGCGCGGACGCACCCGCGGTGACGCCCACGACGCCATCCAGATCGTCGGGGATCTCGCCGGCGGTGTTCACTCGGAACACGCGGTCGCAACCGGCCTCGCGGGCGAGCCGTTCCAAGGCCCGGGTGTTCGACGAGTTGGCCGAGCCGATCACGATGATCGCGTCACAGCGGGTCGCCAGGGACATGAGGGCGGACTGTCGATTGGTGGTGGCGAAACACAGGTCGCTTCGACCGGGGGTCCAGACAGCGGGGAAACGTTCCTTCACCCTCACGGCAACCTCGTCCCAGTCGCGGTGGGACAACGTGGTCTGGGCCAACAGGGCGACCGGTTGATCGAACGCGGGCAGAGCGTCCACCTCGTCGATGGATTCGACTCGCGAGATCGAGTCCGGGGCGACCGCCATCGTTCCGACCGCTTCTTCGTGCCCTTCGTGGCCGACGTAGACGATGCGGTACCCCTTGCCGGCGCGCACCTTCACCTCGTGATGCACCTTGGTGACGAGGGGGCACACCGAGTCGACCACCACGGACCCTCGCGAACGAGCGGCCGCCACGACGTCGGGAGCCGATCCGTGGGCCGACAACATGATCGGTCGACCCTCGGGCACCTCGGAAATGTCGTCGACGAACACGACACCGAGATTCTCGAAACGCTCGACGACGATCTTGTTGTGGACGATCTCGTGGTAGCAGTACACCGGAGCCTCGAAACTGCGAACCATCCACGCCAGGGCCTTGATGGCCATCTCGACTCCGGCGCAGAAACCGCGGGGAGCGGCCAGCAGCACGTGGTCGACGTTCATGGGGGCAGGATAACGAACGACCCGTGCCCGAAAGTCGACGGGTAGCCTCGCCGTATGTCACCTCGCCGAATTCGTGGGTCGAGAATTCGGGAGCGGTCGGCATGAAGCAGTCGGCTCCCACCGTGGTGGCCGTGACAACCGACTCGCCCGCGTCTCGGGCCGGTTTGTGCGTCGGTGACGAGGTTCGCAGCATCAACGGAGTCTCGCCGCGCGACATCATCGAGTGGCGTCTGCTGGCCGACGACGCCGAGGTGGATCTCGAGATCGTCCGAGGTGGGATCGAGATGATCCTCGAGGTGCGCAAGCGCGACGGAGAAACTCTCGGGGCGGAGGTCTCGAGCGCGCTGTTCGATCGGGTGCGGACGTGCGACAACCATTGCGCGTTCTGCTTCATCTATCAACTCCCGCCCGGGATGCGCCGCAGTCTCTATTTGAAGGACGACGATTATCGCCTGAGCTTCCTGTACGGGAACTTCACGACCCTGACGCGATTCACCGAGGCGGACCTGGAACGAGTCGTCACCGAAGGGCTGTCACCGCTCAACGTGAGCATCCACGCCACTGACCCGTCGGTGCGCAGCGAGATGTTGCGCAATCCGCGCGGTGGAATGAGCCTGCGATGGTTGCGACAGTTGCTGAACCACGGCATCACCGTGAACGGTCAGCTGGTGGTTTGTCCGGGCGTGAACGACGGCCCGATCCTCGAGGACACCATGATCGGCATTCTCGATCGTTATCCCGACCTGAATTCGGTGGCCGTCGTGCCGCTCGGGATCAGTCGCTACAACACCGAATCGGCGATGCGCGCCCACACCCGAGCCGAAGCCGAAGCGGTGGTCGACCTCGTCGCGCGGTGGCAGGACGTCTTCATGTCGGTCCTCGGTCGACGCATGGTCTTCGCCGCCGACGAGTACTACCTCATGGCCGAACGGCCCTTTCCGGAGGGCGAGGAGTACGAGGGTTTCGGGATGCACGAGGACGGCATCGGAATGGCCCGCACGTTCGAATGGGAGTTCACGGGACGATTGGAGGTCCCGACCGGACCACAAAGCGGATTCTTCGCGTGGGTGGACGGAGCGCCGGCGGAGGGATACCGAGCGGTTCGTAATCCGGCCGGGGACACCGGATTGCGTGACCACGGTTCGGCGGTGCCGGTCGCGCTCGGTCGCCGGTCGGCGCCCGACGGTGCACCGGTCGGCGTGCTGACCGGGACCTACGGCGCTCGGGTGATCGGTCCCTTGATCGATTCGCTCGGGCGGCCCGATGTGCGGGTGATCGTGGTGCCGAACGATCACTTCGGGGGTAACACCGGTGTGACGGGTTTGATGGTGGGGACGGACATCTCGCGGGTTCTCGAAGGTGAACCGGTCGGTCACCGGTACCTTGTACCGGATGTCTGTTTGTCCGAAGGCCGCTTTCTCGATGGTCTCACCGTCGACGATCTGCCGCGAACGGTCGAGGTCGTACCGACCGACGGAATCGCGTTGCGGCGCGCCCTGGGGAGATGAGCAGTGAGCGAGATCGAGGAGACTCCGCTACCGATCGTCGTCATCGTCGGTCGCCCCAACGTCGGCAAGAGCACCCTGTTCAACCGGTTCATCGGTGAACAGGCCGCCATCGTGGAGGATCGTCCCGGCGTCACCCGTGACCGCAAGGAGTTGGAAGCGGAATGGCTCGGTCGCCGTTTCCGCCTGGTCGACACCGGGGGATGGCTCCCGGCCGGATCGGAACTGGATGCCAAGGTGAGCCGTCAGGTCGAGGCGGCCGTGCGTTCGGCCGATCTCATCATCTTTCTCACCGACGGTTCGGTCGGGGTCACCGACGAGGACGAGGCCGTGGCGTCGTGGTTGCGCAAGGTGTCGCCACCGGTGATGTTGGTGGTGAACAAGGCCGACAACGACCGCCGCGAAGCCGATCGTTGGGAGTTCCTGTCGCTCGGCCTCGGTGAGCCGTATCCGGTCAGCGCGTTGCACGGGCGTCGGGCCGGCGATCTGTTGGACGAGATCATCTCACGCGTGCCCGACGCGCCGTTGAGCGACGAATACGTCGAGTCCTACGGACTCGACGAGGAGATCGTTCCGGTGGGGGATCAGAAGCCTCCGCGGGTGGCCTTGATCGGCCGTCCGAACGTGGGCAAGAGCACGTTGTTCAACCGCCTTGTGGGCGAGGACCGATCCGTGGTCCACGACATGCCCGGGACCACCCGCGACGCGATCGACACCTTGGTGGAAACCGAGGACGGGCCGGTGGTCTTCGTCGACACCGCGGGCATGCGACGCCGTTCGCGTATCGACGACACCGCCGAGTATTACTCGCTGGTTCGTGCGTTGCGCGCGGTGGATGCGTCCGACATCGCGCTGTTCGTGATCGACGCGACCCAGGGGGTCACCGCCCAGGATCAACGTCTGGCGGAACGCGTCGATGCCGCGGGATGTCCGATCCTGATCCTCTTGAACAAGTGGGAGTTGATCGAGGACGTCGAGGATCGCGAACGAATCGAGAACGAGGTGAAGCGCAAGTTGTACTTCATGGACGACGCCCCGGTGTTGAAGATCTCGGCGCTCACGGGCAAGGGGGTCCACAAGTTGCGGCCCGTCCTGCAGGAGGCGATCGAGCAGTATCACCGTCGCGTCCCCACTCGCGACGTGAATCGGGTCATTGCCGATGCCCAGCAACGTCAGCCGGCGGCGGGGGGTGCAAAGGTGATGTACGCGATCCAAGGCGCGACCGATCCGCCGACCTTCACGTTGTTCGTCAACCGCGAGTTGCCGCACACGTATTTGCGGTATCTCGAGCGCTCCATTCGTGAGGCGTTCGGTTTTGGTTCGACCCCGTTGAAGTTGCGGGTGCGCAAGCGGGGCGACTGATGCCGTTCTGCGAGGAGTGCGCCAAGTACTGGGCGCCCTCGGCCATGCGCGAGGACGGATCCTGCCCGAGTTGCGGGCGCGTACTCGAAGCTCCGAAGGTGGCCAGCACGACGCCGAGTCACCGCCGTGTCACGGCCGAGAACATCGACATACGACGTTTGGCGTCGGGTGACGTCGAGTCCGAGGCCAAAGCTCCGTGGCACTTCAAGTTGCTGGTGGTCGCGTTGTGTCTGTACCTCGGTTGGCGGGTGGTGGACCTGTTTCTGTGAGTCGGACCCCCGATAGGGTGGTGAACACATATCTCGGGCTGTGGCGCAGCTTGGTAGCGCGCTTGACTGGGGGTCAAGAGGTCGCAGGTTCAAGTCCTGTCAGCCCGACCAACGATGCCCCGGGGATCCTGGCGATCTCCGGGGCATTTTCGTGTCCGTGATCATGGGTGGCTCCGTGACCGTTCCTGCGTCTCGAACCATCACGGCACTACCTTGGGGGAATGGACTCCCCCTCCTCACGTACCCTCTCGGAATCGGCGTCGAAGGCGCTGCTGCGTGCCTACGGGGTGCCGATGGCCGACGAGCGCGAGGTGACCGACTGCGATGCCGCGGTCGTGGCCGCCGAGCAGATCGGCCTGCCGGTGGTGGCCAAGTTGTGTGGAGACGCCATCGCCCACAAGACCGAGCGGGGACTGGTCCGGCTGAAACTGTCGTCCGCCGAGGCCGTTCGCGCGGCCGCCATCGAGTTGTTGGCCGCCGCCCGCCCCGACGACGGCCCCGTCACCGTGTTGGTGGCACCCATGGTGCAGGGCAATCGGGAACTCATCGCCGGAGTCGTGCGTGACGAGCAATTCGGGGCCAGCGTGATGTTGGGTGTGGGAGGAATCCTGGCCGAGGCCGTCGCCGACGTGGTGTTCCGTCCGGCGCCGCTGGACCGCGTGACGGCGGCGGACATGATCTCGGATCTGGCCACGCAGAAGTTGCTCGGTGAATTTCGCGGCGAGGCCGCCGTCGACCGTGAACGTCTGATCGACGTGCTGGTGGGATTGGGTCGCCTCGCCGACGAGAGACCGGATGTGGCCAGCGTCGACGTCAACCCGTTGATCGTTCGATCCGATGGTCTGCCGGTGGCCGTGGACGCCTTGGTCGAGTTGTCGGACGAGCGAGAGAACCGCGTCGAAGCACGACGTCGACCGAGCGACGAGCAGTTCCGTGCTCTGTTCGAACCGCGCGCGGTCTTGGTGACCGGGGCGTCGACGCATCCCGGAAAGTTCGGGTTCGTCTCGTTGCACAACATCCTCGCGGGCGGGTACGCCGGAGGCGTGTACGGCACGAATCTCCAGAGCGAAACGGTTCTGGGTGTTCGCACGGTGGCCGACATCGCCGATCTGCCCGACGGTGTCATCGATTTGGTGTTCGTCTGCACGCCCGCGTCGGCGAACCCCGACTTGTTGCGCGCCTGCGCGGCCAAAGGAATCAAGGCGGCCTTTCTCACGTCGGCCGGCTACGGCGAGGCGGGCGAGGAGGGGCGTCGGGCCGAGCGCGAACTCGTCGCGTTGGCCGACGAATTGGGGATCCTGCTCGCCGGTCCCAATGGTCAAGGGGTGGTGAGCACGCCGGCGAACCTGTGCGCCCAGATCGTCGCCCCGTACCCGCCCGCGGGTCGCATCGGGGTGGCCAGCCAGAGTGGGAACTTCGTGTCGTCGTTCATGAACTACGCCCGGGCGACCGGCGTCGGCATCAGTCGTGCGGTCTCGGCCGGCAACGCGGCGGCCGTGACGGTGGCCGACTACTTGGATTTCTACGCCGACGATCCCGCGACCTCGGTGGGGCTGGCATATGTCGAGGGCATCACCGATGGTCGGGCGTTGATGTCCCGACTCGCCTCGGTGGCCGCGCGCAAACCGCTCGTGCTGGTCAAGGGCGGGGCCACCGAAGGCGGAGCCAAAGCGGCGGCCTCCCACACCGGCGCGTTGGCGGCCAACGACAAGGTGTTCGACGGCTTCTGTCGGGCGGCGGGCATCACCCGGGCCGCGACGGTGGAGGAAGCGTTCGAAGCCGCGGCCACGTTCGCCACTCAACCCTTGCCGATGGGTCCGAACGTGGTGGTGATGACGACGGCGGGCGGTTGGGGCGTCGTCACCTCTGACGCGCTCACACGCGATGGACACTTGAACCTGATGGAACTGCCGGCGGATCTGACCGCGATGATCGACACCAAGTTGCCTCCTCGTTGGAGCAGGGGAAACCCGGTCGACTGCGCGGGCGGAGAGACGCGTGACACGATTCCCGAGGTGCTGGAAATGATCGCCACCCATCGCGACGTTCACGCGGTGATTTATCTGGGAATCGGTATTCAGTCCAATCAAGCCCGATTGATGCGCGAAGGCGGATTTCATCCCGATCATGGACTCGATCGCATCGTGGCGTATCACGAGCGTCAGGATCAGCGCTT
>JAURHL010000150.1 GCA_030833305.1 Acidimicrobiales bacterium
GCCGCGGCGATCGTTCGTTCGGCGTTGGACTCCTTCGGCGGATTGCACGTCGTGCTCAACAACGCCGGCCGCGGTGGTCCGAGTGGACCTTTCGAAACCTCGGCCCTCGACCTGATGAACACCATCGTGCAGACCCACTTGGTGGGCACCTACTTGGTCTGCCACGCCGCCTGGCCCATCCTGCGCGCCCAGGGGTACGGGCGCATCCTGAACACCGCGTCGAGTGCCGCCATCGGCAACAGCGGCATGGCGGCGTACAGCATGGCCAAGTCCGGACTGCTCGGACTCACCCGCTCGTTGGCCATCGAGGGCGCCGAACACGGCATCAAGGTCAACGCGCTCATGCCCATCGGCTACACCCGCTCGGCGGCATTGAATCCCAACGCGGACACCCGCGCGTGGATGGAGCGGAACTTCCCTCCGCATCTCTGTGCTGCCGCCGCGGTGGTCTTGTTGCACGAGTCCGCCCCGGCCTCCGGCGACTTCTTCCCCACCGGAGCCGGTCGCACGGCCCTGATCGGATCGATCACCACCCCGGGCTGGAACGGCGGTTCCACGGCCGGGCCCGAGGAATTGTTGGCCCATTGGGACGAGGTGACCGCGACCTCGGGGTCGGTCTGGATGCGGCACAGTCGGGACGACCTGGGCTTCTACACCGGCGACGCGGCCTTCCCCGGCTAGGTCGGTTCCCCGGAGTTTCTGACAAACTGTCAGAAACGTCGGTCCGCCCGACGAGCACCCCCGGAGAACACGCGCTCATGCACATCGGCGACACACCAGAAGAGGCGGCGTACCGCGCCGAGGCCCGCGCTTGGTTGGAGGCTCATGCCACCCGCAAGAGCGACGCCCATCCGGGTGACAGCGTCGACCACACCCGCGATCTGGCCGGACACGTGCAGGCGTGCCGCGACTGGCAACGCGTTCTCTTCGATCACGGGTGGGCCGGCATCACGTGGCCCGCCCAGTACGGCGGCAAGGGTGCCAGCGCCATCCAGGCCGCCATCTTCAACGAGGAGATGGCCCAGTTCGACGTGGCCGTGGGCACGTTCGCGGTGAGCATCGGCATGGTGGGCCCCACCCTCATCGCGCACGGCACACCCGAGCAGCAGCACAAGCACCTCGCTCCCATCTTGAAAGGCGAGGAGGTGTGGTGTCAGTTGTTCAGCGAACCCGGCTCGGGCAGCGATCTGGCCTCGCTCGGCACCCGCGCGGTTCGTGACGGCGACGACTGGGTGGTGAACGGCCAGAAAGTCTGGACCAGCCTCGGTCAGTACGCCGACTACGCCATCTTGTTGGCCCGCACCGACGGTGACCAGCCCAAGCACGCCGGCATCACCTACTTCATCCTCGACATGAAGTCCCCCGGCATCGAAGTGCGACCCATCACCCAGATCACCGGTGTGCAGCACTTCAACGAGACCTTCCTCACCGACGTGCGCATCCCGAACGCCAACGTGGTGGGCGGACCGAACGAGGGATGGAAGGTGGCCCAGACCACGCTGGCCAACGAGCGCAACTTCATCGGCTCGGGCGGTTCGTGGAGTGCGAGTGATCTGGTCGACCTCGCTCAACGCCGCGGATGTGCGCACGATCCCCACGTTCGTCAACGGTTGGCCGAAGCGATCAGTCGACAAGAGACGCTGAAGTACCTCGGCTTTCGCATGCGCACCGCCATGAGCCAACGGCGCATGCCCGGACCCGAGATGCTCACCCTGAAGTTGGCCTTCGCGAACCACTGGCGCCTCAGTGCCGAGACCGCCATCGGCATCCTCGGAGCCGACGCCATGTTGTGGGGCGACGACGCCGCCGACGAGAACCAGTGGGGTCAGCATCTGTTGAGCCAGTTCGCCATTCGCATCGGTGGCGGCACCGACGAGATCCAGCACAACATCATCGCCGAGCGCGGGCTCGGTCTCCCGCGCGAGCCCATGCCCGACAAGGACCTGCCGTGGCGATCCCTCAATCGGGTCGGATGAGAGAGGACACCATGACGAACACCACCCCCGCGATCATCGTCGACTCGACGCCCGAGGCCAAGGCCGCGTTCTACGCCGAGTTGCAGACCTACGTCGGACTCGAGATCGGTGAGCCGACTCCGGCGCCCGACGAGGTGAACGCCCCCATGATCCGCCACCTGGTCGAGGCCGTGGGTGATCGCAACCCCATCTACACCGACCCCGAACTCGCGGCTCGCAGCATCCACGGCGGCATCGTCGCTCCCCCGACGATGTTGCAGGCCTGGGTGATGCACGGCATCGACGGCCCCCAACGCGGAGGCGACGGGCCGTACGAGAAGATGAACGAACTGCTCTTCTCGCGCGGATTCACCAGCGTCGTGGGCACCAACAGCGAACAGACCTACAAGCGGTACCTGCGGCCCGGCGATCGTCTCACCATGCGCACAGTGATCGACAGCATCAGCGACGAGAAGACCACCGGTCTCGGCACCGGCCACTTCGTCAGCACGCGCCAGGACTACTACGACGCCGACAACGAGCTCGTCGGTTCGATGCTCTTTCGGATCTTCCGCTTCCAGCCCAAGGCCAAGGCACCGGCCGCCAAGCCCAAGCCGCCGCGTCCCCGTCCGGCCACCACGCACGACAATCAATGGTGGTTCGACGAACTGAACGAAGGCCGCCTGTGTGCGCAGGCGTGCGCGGACTGTGGTCGCGTTCGCTTCCCCACCGGTCCGCTGTGTCCGTCGTGTCATTCACGCTCATACGACAAGGTGGAGATGCCCATGTCGGGAACCATCCACAGTTACGTGGTGGCCCACTACCCCCAGGTGCCCAGTTTCGACTACCCGCTCCCCATCGTCCTGGTCGACATCGATCCCAGCACGTCGCACGCGGGCAAGACCGGCAACGACAAGGTGCGCATGATCATGAACACCGCCGACTGCCCCGAGTCGGCCCTCGCGGTGGGTGCGCGCGTGCGCATCGAGATCCGGGCCACCGACCCCGACATGAAACTTCCCTTCGCCATCATCGAATCGACTGGAGCGACATCATGAACTTCGACCTCTCCGAGGAGCAGCAAGTCATCAAGGATCTCGCTCTGCAGATCTTCGCCGGACAAGCCACCGTCGAACGCGTGAAGGCCGTCGAGAAGAGCGACGGTTTCGATCGCGAGATGTGGGAACAACTCGCCAACAGTGGCATCCAAGCCCTCTGCGTTCCCGAGGAGTTCGGTGGCAGCGGCTTCGGCGCCGTCGAACTGTCGCTGGCACTCATGGGACAGGGTCGTCACGTCGCCCCGGTTCCGTTGTGGCTCAGCGGAGTGGCCGCCCTCGCGTTGGCCGACTTCGGCAGCCCGGCCCAACAAGCCGCGCACCTGCCGGGTATCGCCACCGCCGAGACCGTGGTCGCCATCGCCCTGGCCGAACAGGGCGCCAACGACGTGATGAATCCGACGGTGATCGGCACCACCGCGGGTGGCCGCGTGCGCATCGAGGGCTTCAAGCCCGCCGTGCCCTTCGCCCAACACGCCACGCTCGCCCTCGTGCCCGTCATGTTGGACGGCGCACCACAAGTGGCCCTCGTCGATCCGCGCGCCGCGGGGGTGACGCTGTCGCCGGTGGCCACCACCAACCGCGAACCGCAGGCCCACATGGAACTGAACCTCGACATTCCCGTCGATTCCATTCTCGGGCACGGTGCCGGCATCGACGGTCGCGAGGCCCTGCGTTCACTGTACGAACACTCGCTGGCCGCACTGGCCGCCATCCAAGTGGGTGTCGCCGAGGGATCGCTGGCGCTCACCGCCACGCACCTGTCGGGGCGCACGCAGTTCGGCAAGCCGTTGTCGGCGTTCCAGGCCACCACGCAGCGGGCCGCCGACGGCTACATCACCACCGAGGCCATGCGCGTGACCGCGCTCAACGCCGCGTGGCGCTTGAGCGAGGGCTTCGACGCTCGGCGCGACGTGGCCGTGGCCGCCTACTGGGCGAGCGAAGGAGCTCAGCAAGTGGTCACCGCCGCCCAACACCTTCACGGTGGAATCGGCGCCGACGTCGACTACCCCGTTCACCGCTACTTCCTGTGGGGCATCCAGTTGGCCAGCGTTCTCGGTTCGGCCAGTGCCCATCTGTCCCGACTCGGCAACCTCATCGCCCGCACCTGAGAGACGACGAACCACATGACGACGAACCACCTGACACCGACGCTTCCCGACACCCGCACCTACGCCAGCGTGAGCGTGGGCGACGAGATCGCCCCCTTCGAGTTGCCGCTGACGCGCACCTTGATCGTCAGCACCGCCATCGCCACCCGCGACTACCAGGTGGTGCACCACGATCCGTCCATCGCCGCCGAACGCGGCTCGAAGGACATCATCATGAACATCCTGACCTCCAACGCGTTCGCCGGTCGTTACGTCACGGACTGGGCGGGGCCGAACAGTTTCATCTCGTCGGTCAAGATCCGTCTCGGCGCACCGAACTATCCCGGCGACACCATGACCGTCACCGGTTCGGTCACCAGCAAGGACGACGCCACCCGCACCGTCACGGTCGCCGTGAAGGGCTCCAACTCCATGGGCGATCACATGAACGCCACCGTGGAAGTGGTGTTGCCGTGAGCATCAACCGACCCGGCAATCGATTGGGCGGCAAGGCCGCCATCACCGGTATCGGTGCCACCGAGTTCTCCAAGGACTCCGGGCGCAGCGAGATGAGCCTGGCCAGCGAAGCCGTGGCCGCCGCCATCGCCGACGCCGGATTGAAGCCGTCCGACATCGACGGCATGGTCACCTACAGCACCGACAACAACCCCGACGTCGAGATCGCCCGCCACGTGGGCATCGGAGCGCTGCGTCACTTCAGTCGTGTCCACTACGGCGGCGGCGCCGCTTGCG
>JAURHL010000151.1 GCA_030833305.1 Acidimicrobiales bacterium
TGGACATCGAAGACAGTCGGAGCAAGCTGGAGGTGTATCGAGCGGCGGGAACGCTGGGTGCGGGCACAACCGGCGAGAACCTCAACCTCCTCGGCCCCTAAAAACCCAAATGCGACAATTTGTCGCTTTGTGTACACGGCTCATGTACACAAAGCGACAAATTGTCGCATTATGGTCGCGAGGAGGAGGGCGCGGGTGGGCATCGCCCGCACGTCAACCCATTCGTGATCCGCGTGCGCTCCACCCCCCACCGCCCCCAAGCCGTCCAACGTCGGCACCCCCGCCGCCGCCGTGAAATTCCCGTCCGACCCGCCACCGACCGCCACGCCCCGTAATCCGTCGATCCCGACGCTGACGGCCGCCTCGAGCGCGACCGGGAACAACTTCTCCGACGCCGATGTCGGCATCGGCGGCCGGTTGAACCCACCCAGAACTTCGATTCGCGCCTCGGGGTGGACCGCCGACAAACCGGCCATCGCCCGGTCGACCCGCTCGCGCTCCGTCGCCTGTTCCACGCGCACGTCCACGTACACGGTGGCCAGCGCCGGCACCACGTTGTCTGCGGTTCCCGCCGAGGCGACCGTCGGGGTCACGGTGGTTCCACGATCCGGATCACCGAACGTCGCGATTCGCAGAACCTGGGTCGCCGCCTCGACCAAAGAGTTGACGCCCTTCTCCGGTTCGAGTCCGGCGTGCGACGCGCGACCATGCACCCGAACCTCGAACGTTCCCGTTCCCTTACGACCGGTCTTGAGCGCACCACCATCGGCGCTCGGCTCGAGCACCAACGCGGCACCACAGTGCTTCGCGCGTTCCACGATGAGCTCGCGCGAGTGAGCAGAACCGACCTCTTCGTCCGATGTGATGAGGATCTCGACCACCGAACGGTCGTCGAGCGATGCCACGGCATGCAACGCCTGCACGATGCCGGCCTTCATGTCGAAAACTCCCGGACCTGTCGCCCGACCGTCGGCCACCGTGAACGGCCTCACGGCCAACGCACCCTTGGGGAACACCGTGTCGTGGTGTCCCACGATCAACACCTTCGCGTTCGAACCGCCCCTCCAATGAACGTGCGGTCCCGCGGGGCTCTCGACGATCGTCGGCGCGGACCCCAGCAAACGAGTCATCATCGATGCCAAGGTCTCGGCGCTCGTTCGCAATGCGTCGAGATCGCGTGATGGTGACTCCACCTCGACCAAAGCACGAAGGTCGTCGAGCATCGGCTCGATCGCCGGAGCATGGGGGGCTGATTCGGTCACGACACCATTGTGCCTCACCGTCACCCCCTACAGTCGGACGAGTATCCGGGGAGGACACATGAAATCGACCACCAGCCGCTTCGCCGTCGCCTTGGCCGCGGTCCTGATCGGAGCGACCGCCTGCTCCGGCAACGACGACTCGACATCCACCGAACCGACGGACACCTCGGCACCGTCGACCACGATCGCGCTCGCTCCGGTCGACTTCTCGGTGGTTCCGGGCGTGCGTCAGATCACCGTCACCGAAGCCGAGCCCGGAACGGAACTGACGATCGAAACCGCCGACGGGACCGTCGTCGCCGAAGGGGTGGTCGACGAACTGGGTTCGTTCCTGCAACGTCGCGTCGAGCCCGGCGACTATCGCGTCGTCCTGGCGGACGGTTCCGCGGGAAGCGATCTCGTGTCGGTCTACGACTCTGCCAACGTTCCCGACCAATCGTTCTACGCAGACCAGCAACTCGAGCCGGGATTCGGGTACATCACCGTGCGCGACGGGACCACACTCTCGGCCACGGTGTGGTTGCCGGGAGAGCCCGATGCCGGCCCCTACCCGACGGTCGTCGAATACTCCGGTTACGCGCCCAGCAACCCGGGGGACACCACCTTCGCCCAACTCTTCAACACCCTGGGCTACGCGTACGTCGGGGTGAACATGCGTGGCACCGGGTGCTCCGGTGGGTCGTATCGGTTCTTCGAGGAGGCTCAACTGATCGACGGCTACGACGTGATCGAAACCGTGGCCGCACAGCCTTGGGTGGCCAACAACAAGGTCGGCATGGTCGGCATCAGTTACCCCGGCATCAGTCAACTCTTCGTCGCGTCCACGCAACCGCCGAGCCTGGCCGCCATCACCCCGCTGTCGGTCATCGACGACAGTTACCGCAGCACGTTGTACCCCGGCGGAATCCTGAACACCGGTTTCGCCGTGGAATGGACCAAGGCGCGCATGGAAGAAGCCAAGCCGTTCGGACAGACATGGGCCAGGGAGCGGTCGGATGCCGGGGACGAGATCTGCTCGAACAACCAGAATCTGCGATTGCAGAATCCCGACCTCGTCGCCGAAATCGATGCGAACCCCTTCTACGTGGCCGACGTCGGTGACGAGATCAATCCGTCGCTGCTCGTCGACAAGATCAACGTGCCCGTCTTCCTCGCGGGCGCGTGGCAGGACGAGCAAACCGGTGGGCACTTCCCGGCGTTCCTCGACAAGTTCGTCTCCGCACCGCAGTTGTACGTCACGCTCGTCAATGGACTTCACACCGAGTCTCTCGGGACGGCGGTGTTCGGTCGCTATGCCGAGTTCCTCAGCTTCTACGTGGCGCGAGCGAATCCTGATCTCACCGCCGCCGAGATCATCGCCCCGATCCTTTCCAGCAGTATCACCGGATCGACCGTGGGGCTCCCGCAACAGAGCCGATTCACCGGAATGACCTACGAGGAAGCGCTCGCGGCGTTCGAGTCGGAGCCCAAGGTGCGCGTCCTGTTCGAAGAGGGCGCCGCCGACGGCCAGCCCGCGGGCTCGCCCTTGGCGCGTTGGCAAGCCGAGTTCAGCGCCTGGCCCATTCCCGACACCGAACTCGTGCGCATGAACTTCGGAGCCAACGGAACGCTGTCGATGTCACCCGGCTCCGGCACCACCACGTACTCGGCCGTCCCCCCCGCGCCACCGAGCACCTTCTTCGAGGGTTCGGGTAGCGCCATTTGGCGGTCCGACGTCACGTGGAACTGGGTACGGAACCCCGCGGGTACCGCCGCCGAGTTCACCAGCGAGCCGCTCACCGAGGACCTGGTCGTCATCGGACCCGGGTCCGCCGACCTCTGGATCTCCACCGATGCCGAGGACACCGACCTCGAGGTGACCGTCTCGGAGATCCGCCCCGACGGAACCGAGACCTACGTTCAGAGTGGTTGGCTGCGGGCCAGTCATCGCGCGCTGGACGACGCGAACAGCACCGAGAACCGTCCGTCGCACACGCACCTCGAAGCTGATGCGGCTCCGCTGGTGACCGGCGAAATCACTCCGGTACGCGTCGAGATCTTCCCGGTCGCCCACCCGTTCCGCGCCGGATCGCGCATTCGCGTCACGATCGACGCCCCCGGCGGCAACCGCGGCGAGTGGGAGTTCCGGACCATCAGCAAGGGCGAAAAGGTGACGATCCACCATGACGCCGAACATCCGTCGTCGATCGTGTTCAGCACCGTCGGGGGCATCGATGTTCCCCGGGGTGTGGCACCGTGCGGATCTCTACGCGGCCAGCCCTGCCGACCACTGTGAACCGAACGTCTCCGCGATGAGCGGGGATCAGTCCGCCAAAACTTCGAAGGTCAAGATGACCTCACCGGTCTCGTGATCCTCCAGTTCGAACACGCCCAACTTGTCGGCCACGAACTCGAAGATGACCTCATCTCCGGTCAGTTCGATGTCGTATCCGTGAAGGTGGAACTCGCGCTCCTCCTCACTCACGAGACGAATCCGAGTGGGTGATCCGACCACGGTCGACGCCTCCACGGGTGCGTCGGCTTCCACATCGATTTCGATGTTGGTCGACAAGGTGGGAGGGGTTCCGGTCTCTGGTTCGTCCTTCGACGCCGTGCTCGTGGGGGGCATGGTGTTCACCGGATCCGTGGGCGTGGCCGCCATCTGCTCGGTCGACGGCGCCGCGGTGGGCTCGGAGTCGTCCGACGTCGACGACGAGCACCCCACCAACACCAATGCCATCATCGCCAGCACACCAACGGAACGCTTCATGAGCCCATCTTGGCACAGGTCCCATCCGGAAGGTCCCGATCTAACATGACCACATGACCGAACGCGCTCCCGCCACCTCGCACACGGTGGCCGCCAACAATCGTCTCGCCGACCGACTTCCATGGGCCGACGACTCCGATTTCGAGCGCGCGCGCAAGGGCCTCATCGCCCAACACGTCGGACCCATTCTGAACGAGCGCCCCGGTGGATTGGTCGGTGTCAGCTGGGACACCGCCAACTTCGCATTCATCGACGGCGACGCTCCCACCAGCGTCAACCCGTCGTTGTGGCGTCAAGCCAAATTGAACGCCGAGCACGGCCTGTACGAGGTGCGCGAAGGTGTGTACCAGGTTCGCGGCTACGACACCGCCGTCGTCAGCTTCATCGCCACCGACTCGGGCTGGTTGGTCATCGATCCGCTCACCACCACCGAAACCGCCCGGGCCGCCAAAGCGCTTGTCGACACCCATCTCGGAGTTCGCGACGTGGTGGCCGTCGCCTACACCCATTCCCACATCGATCACTACGGGGGCATCCTCGGCATCGTCGACCAACGACGAATCGACGACGGGTCGTGCATCGTGATCGCGCCCGATGGTTTCCTTCACGCGGCGGTCTCGGAAAACGTCGTGGCTCAGGCCGCCATGGGTCGACGCGCCACCTGGCAGTACGGAATGACGTTGCCGTGGGACGAGCACGGGCACGTCGACCAGGGGTTGTCGAAGGGCGTCCCCTTCGGTAGTTCCACCCTGATCGCCCCCACCCACGTGATCACCGCGAACTTCGAACGCATGGTCATCGACGGTCTCGTCACTGAGTTCCAAGTGGCGGCCGACACCG
>JAURHL010000152.1 GCA_030833305.1 Acidimicrobiales bacterium
ACCGTGGACGTCGGGTGAGGGAGTGGCGAATCACCCGTCGGGAGAACGCGCAAACGATCGTCGATGCCGATGGCGGTGCCGAGGATCGGGTCGCCGTGGGGCGACTGCAACCAATCGGCCAGTCCGGCCACGGGAGTGACGGAGCCGAAGATCGCCGGTTGGTCGCCGGCCAAGTCGACGAGAAGGGTGGAGGTGGTGCGCGACGAGAGGGAGGCGAGAGCGGCGGCCACGACGGACGTGCCCGCGCCACCTTTGACCGAGCGACAGATGACGAGCATGGAGACCCCTGACGAGAGTGGAGCGCAGGGGAAGTGGGCCGAACACGGCGGCCCTGTGTGGGCGAGCCGGACCGCGATGCGGTGAACGTCAGGCGGTCTGGAGCTTCTTCACCGCGGCCGCGACGAGGGCCACCAGTGCGACGAGCATGATGAGGCGCTTCATGCGGTGAAGGATAGCCCCGCGATGACGGGCGACTACCCTGCGAAGCGGAGGTGTCCGGGTACCTGGTGGGCTCCGCCGCCTTCAAAGCGGTTGGGACGAGTGAACCTCGTCCGGCGGGTTCGATTCCCGTCCACCTCCGCCACGTGAGCGGACGACGCGTCCGCGAGAAGGAGTTGTCATGTTGTTTCCGGTGCGCAAGATCCTGACGGTCGTCGAGGAGATCCACCACGATCTCGGACCCGTTCCCGAGACTCCGGCCCTGAAAGGTGCGGTGGCGGCGGTCGTCGGCAATCCGTACGTCGGTCGTTGGGTGGACGATCTCAGCCCGGCGGTGGACGAACTGCGCGCGCTCGGCGAGCGCTTGGGCAACATCCTCATCTCGCACATGGGTGGCGACGCGACGCGAATCGACGGGTACGGCAAGGGAACCATCGTCGGGTCGGCCGGCGAGATCGAGCACGGCGCGATGTGGCACATCCCGGGCGGTGGCGGCATGCGCGCCGCGTTGGGCAAGGGAACCAGCATCGTTCCGAGCACGAAGAAGGTCGCCGGTATCGGAGCGCGTCTCGACGTTCCGATCACGCACCTCGAGTGGAGTTACGTCGGCAGTCACTACGACGCCGTCGAGGTGGGCGTGCCCGACGGTCCCAAGCCCGACGAGATGGTGGTGATCCTGGCGATGGCCTGCGGAGGTCGCGTGCACGCGCGGCTGGCCGGCGGATTCACGTTGGCCGATCGGGGCAAGCCCGGAGTTCCGGCATGAGTCCGCGACGCATCGCGATCATCGGATTGGGTCGCATGGGTTGGCACATGGCCGCTCATCTGGCCAAAGCCGGACACGTCGTGTCGGCGTGCGACGTGGTGCCCGGCGTGGCTGAGAAGTGGGTGGACGAGAACGGTGGATCAGCGTTCACCGATGCGGCCGCGGCCGTGGTGGGTTGTGACATCGTCGTCACCTCGTTGCCCGCCGATCGAGAGTTGTTCGCCGTCGCGGACGCGATCCTGCCGGTGCTCGGCAACGGATGTTTGTGGGTGGATCATTCCACCACCTCGGCCGAAGGTGCTCGTGTGGTGCATGCGCGCGCTGCGGAGAGGAACGTGGCGTTCCTCGACGCACCGGTGTCGGGTGGTGTCGATGGTGCGCGCAACGGAACGTTGACGGTGATGGCCGGAGGAGATCGAGAAGCGTTCGACCGCGCGGAATCCGTCATGAGCTCGTACGCCGCTCGTATCACGTTGATGGGAGACAGCGGTGCCGGTCAGATCACCAAGATGACGAACCA
The DNA here is from genome assembly GCA_030833305.1 of Acidimicrobiales bacterium. Classification (GTDB taxonomy): domain Bacteria; phylum Actinomycetota; class Acidimicrobiia; order Acidimicrobiales; family Ilumatobacteraceae; genus Casp-actino8. Next base: position 1,725 of record JAURHL010000152.1, read on the forward strand.
GATCTGCGTGGTGGGTCTGTGTCAGGCACTGGCCGAGGGCCTGGATTTCGCCGAATCCGCGGGTCTCGACGTGTCGAAGGTGATCCACGTGATGTTGCAGGGATCGTCGGCCTCGTGGCAGATGGCGAATCGTGCCGAGAAGATGTTGGCCGGCGAATACAACTACGGCTTCTCCACCACGCTCATGCGCAAGGACGTGGGTCTGGTGTTGGACGAGGCGAAGTCGATGAACGTGCCTCTACCGGTCACGACGATGGTGGGCGAGATGCTCGCCGAAGTTTCACGGATGGGTGGCGACGCCTGGGACTGGTGCAGCTTGATGGAGCGCCAGCGCCACTCGCACTGATGCGACAGATCTAACGACGGACGGCGTCGAACGCGGCGCTCACCAACGAGGTGCCGCGATGGTCGCCGACGAGTCCGGCGAGCATGTTGTTCATCACGAACACCACCGTGAGGTTGTTGTCGAGGTCGTTCACGACGCTCGATCCACCCCAGCCTCCCCAGTAGCACACCCGACGATCGAGAGGAAGATGGGGTACCGACTCGTTCGGGAGCGCGTACCCGATGCCGAACTTCACCGGCACCATCAACACCGGATCCGGTCCGTCGGCTTGCACACGGAAGATGTTGTCGATGGTGCTGGGCGACAGCAGACGACGACCCTTCACGACACCACCGTTGCTGATGGCGCTCTGGGCCCACGCCAACGATCGAGCGTTGCCGTGTCCGTTGGCGGCGCCGATGTCGGCGCGACGCCATTCGTCGGTCCATGATTCCTCGGCGCCGGGAGCCGGTCCGGTGAACGTCTTCACCACGATCGAGTTGGGGTCGAGCGTGGTCATGTCGATCGGGATGGGCGGGGGAGGAATCACGTTCGAGACCCGCGAGAAATGGCGCGGATCGAGACCGATGTGGAAATCGAGATCGAGTGGCTCGGCCACCTCGGTGCGGAAGAACTCACCCAACTTCTGGCCCGACACGCGGCGAATCACCTCTCCGACGAGGTGACCCTGGTTGAGCGCGTGATAGCCCGAGTGTGCTCCGGGTTCCCACCACGGTGCCTGGGCGGCCAGTTTCGCGGTCGACTTCTCCCAGTCGTACAGGTCCGCGACGGCGATGGGCTGGTCCCAACCCGAGACGCCGGACGTGTGCGAGAGCAAGTGGCGCACCAGAACACCCTCTTTGCCGTTCTGGGCGAATTCGGGCCAGTAGTTGGCCACGGGTGCGTCGAGGTCCAACTGACCCCGGTCGACCAACATGAGCGCGCACAACGCCATCTGCGTTTTCGTGCTCGACCAGACGTTCGTGATGGTGTCACTTTGCCACGGTGTGGTGCGTGCGGGGTCGGCATGACCACCCCACAAGTCGACCACCATCTCGCCGTTCCACACCACGGCGACGGACGCGCCAACGTCGTCACCAGAGTCGATGTTGCTCGACAGGATGCGCTTCAGTTCCGTGAAGCGGTCGTCACATGTTCCATGAATCTCGGCCATGACCAAATCCCCCTCGGGGAGATGGTAACCGGTCGAGATCAGACGGCGAGAAGGTCGCGGGCGCCGGTGTCGCTCGAGGGGTGGCGCAACTTGCTCATGGCACGCGCCTCGATCTGACGAATGCGCTCGCGGGTGAGGTTGAAATGTTCGCCCACTTCCTCGAGGGTGCGGGGCTCACCGCGATCCAGTCCGAAACGCAACTTCAGGATCTCGCGCTCGCGCTCGTCGAGCGGAGCCAGCAGGCGCTGGATCTCCTCGGGTAGCAGCGCGGTGGCGGCCACTTCGAAGGGGCTCTCGGCCGAACGGTCCTCGACGACGTCACCCAACTCGGCGTCGCCGTCCTCGCGCAAGGGCTCGCTGAGCGACAGCGGCTCGGCCGCGAAGCGCAGGGCCTCGGTGACCTTGTCCTCGGGCATCTCGACTTCCGCGGCCAGTTCGCGCAGGCTGGGTTGACGGCCGAACTTCAACTCGAGGCGCGAGCGGGCCTTCTGCAGTCGGGCCAACGTGTCGCCGGCGTGGACTGGCAGACGGATGGTGCGACCGGTGTTGGCAATGCCGCGGGTGATGGCCTGGCGGATCCACCACGTGGCGTAGGTGGAGAACTTGAATCCTTTGCGCCAGTCAAACTTTTCGACGGCATGCATGAGGCCCAAATTGCCTTCTTGGATGAGATCGAGCAGCGGAAGACCCGACGCCTGGTACTTCTTGGCGATGGACACCACCAAACGAAGGTTTGACTGCACGAACGAACGCTCGGCATTTTCACCATCTTTGATGAGGTTGCGCAGTTCGCGCTTCTTGGCCGGGGTCAAACCCTTGCCATCGGTGCCGAATTCTTCGCGCGCGGTCTTGCCGGCTTCGATCTGCTTGGCCAGACGAACTTCGTCATCCTTGGTGAGCAAGGTGTACTGGCCGATGTCGGACAGATACAGCCGAACGAGGTCCTCTTCATCACGGTCGACGCGATCCTTGGCCACCTGGGAACCTCACTTCACTTGAATAGTTGCTCACCGGATTGACGCCCTCGGGAGTGTGAATCCCGTGGTCGATTACTGCTGAAAACTGGGGTTTGCCGGTCCCCTTCGGCGGTAATGGCGGGAACGATACCGAACGATCACGCTTCAACAACCGTCGGACGAAACTTCGTCGAAAAAGGTTGCCGCCATGACGCGATGATCACAGTTCGGTAGTTTGTGTCCAGCGTGAATTTGATGTGATTACGGGTTGCGAAGCGGTGTGAGAGTCGCTACGAACTCGGCGTCTCATCGGCGCAAATCGACGACAGCGAACCGGTGTCATAGCAAGTGTCACGTGGTTGGCGCAGACGAGAGGAGTCCAGACATGGCGAATCCGATGTTGAACGACAAGAAGTTGCGAGCGGCCGCCGAATCCGAGTCGGCTGGTTGGGGAGCACCGGACCCGGCGACGCGCGCACCGATGAACGACGGACCCACCAGTCCGTGGGATCCCTCCACGCGGGCCATGACCGTGGGTGGAACTGCCAGTGCGACGGCGGTGCTCTTCGTTCTGTTGTTGGCGGGCGCCACGGTCGGTTGGCTCGGAGTCGAAGCACCCGAGGGTGAGGTGTAC
>JAURHL010000153.1 GCA_030833305.1 Acidimicrobiales bacterium
GAGATCGGCTTCGGGGCCCGTGTCATCGGGGTAGCAGTCTGCGTGACCGGAATTGTGGTGCTGATCAGGGTCACCCGAAACGGCTGATCGGCAATTGACAGTCAACTAAGCGAAAACGCTCATTAAACCAGTAAGATCCACTCATGGAAGCGAGCAAGTTGCTCAAGGATCTGCGAACACGAGCGGGTCTCACACAAGTCGAGGTCGCCCGTCGGGTGGGTATTCCGTCGACGGTCGTCAGCGCCTACGAGCGGGGTCGCCGCGAACCATCCTTCGAGGTCGTGCGTCGACTGGTGGGTGCGATGGGATTCGCCATTCATGTCGACGGTCGACTCGATCCCGAGGTTCAGGCCCGCAAACTCGCCGACGTACTGCTGTTGGCCGAACAGCTGCCGTATCACCCCAAACCCTTGGCCACGGCGCGTCTTCGATGAATCTGGTCGAACGAATTCTCGCCGTCGCCGACGCGCTCGACGACGGAAACGTGCCGTGGGCGTTCGGTGGCGCGTTCGCTCTGGCGTTCGCGACGGCCGAGCCCCGCGGTACCAGGGACATCGATGTCAACGTGTTCCTCGACAGCTCTCGGGTCGACCGTGTGTTCGCGGCGCTTCCCGTGGGTGTGGGGATTCCCGCGTCGGCGCGGCGATCGGTGGAGAAAGACGATCAGGTCCGACTGATGTGGGACGACACGCCGATCGATCTGTTCTTCGCCACATCGGATTTCCATCGGGAAGTTCATCGACGATGTCTCACCGTGCCGTTCTCCGGGCGGATGGTACGCGTCCTGTGCCCCGATGATCTGGCCGTCTTCAAGGCCATGTTCGATCGACCGAAGGACTGGGTCGACATCGACGCGATGGATGACGCGAACACGCTCGATCGATCACGTGCATCGTCTCGTCTCGCGGGGATTCTCGGCGTCGATGATCCGAGAATCGCACGACTCGCGACGCGCGCGGAGTGATCAGCCGGCGCAGTCCACGCAGTAGTTGTCGGCGAGCGGTGTGCCCTCGAGGAACGCCAGCAACCAGTCGAGGAACCGCACGCCGTCGAGTTCCTCGGTGTAGAAGTCCGCTCGACCGAGAATGGTGTGGGCGTCGCCCGGCGACACCCAGGCGGCCACGGGCACGCCGGTGGCTTCGATGCTCGCTTCGCCGGTGCGCATCACGTCGACCAGTCCGTCGGGTGAGATACCCGCCATGCGCGCGAAACTGGAGAGCACGTTGTCGTAGGCGAAGTCGTGGCGCAGGAAGCGGATCGCGGGGTTGTGCTCGGCCGCCTTGATGAACGAATAGGACGGAGTGATCATGGCCGGGGTGGCGTCGGCGAACTCGGGCCAGTCGGGCAACGAGTCGACGGTGCCCCAATTCGAGGTGACGACCGCGATGGCGTCCGGAATCGCCCCGCCGCTGTCGGCGATGACCGAGACCTTCGCGGCAGGCAACTCGTCGGCGACGACTCCGGCGAACAGCGGTGTGGTGAAGGCACCGGCGCTGGAACCCGCGACGACGACGTTGGTCGCCGAAGGGAAGCGCTCGATCAAGGTGGCCATCGCGGTGGACGCGTTGACGAAGCCCTTGTGTTGCACCACCACGCCGTCGCCGTAGTCCTTGGTGGTGTTGCCCGAGTGCACGTCACCCGTGCAGTACGGCACGTAGACGAAGCTGTAGTCGGCGAAGGGGTTCTCGGGGTTGTCGAAGTCGAAGATGCCGGTGGCGCCTTCGCCCGGAGCCGGGTCGATCACCTTCTTGTACGTGGTGCTGTCGGGAGCGCACATCGCACCGGTGAAACACGCGCCGCCACCTTCGAGGAAGAACATCACCTTGGTGGGGTCGGCCTCGCGCACGTGATACGAGAATGGACTGCCGTCGGCGCACATGCAGTCGGCCGGAGCGTCGATGGTCTCCCACGCGATGACGGCGGGCTCGGTGCTGGGCGGCTCGGTGATCGGTGCGTCGGTGATGACCGGCGTAGCCGTGTCGGGAGCGGAAGAGTCGACGATGGAGTCGGTCGAATTCGATCCGCCTCCGCAACTCACCGCGACAGCGATCGTGGCCGCACCCAGAACGATCCTGCTGAAACCAATGATCGACATCTCGAACCTCCCCGATCCAGCCACGTTTGGTGTTTCGTCAGAGTACGTCAGGTCGCGGTGGGGGACGAGGACTGGTATTCCTTGAACGCCGACAGCGCGCGCGGTCCGTACACGGTGGCCGGACCACCCGTCATCAGCACCGCCACGCCGATGGCCTCGGCCACCTCGGCCTCGCTCGCACCGTGTTTGGCGGCGCCGCGAGCGTGCGACGCGATGCAGCCGTCGCAACGATGACTGACCGCGATGGTGAGCGCCATCAACTCCTTGGTCTTGGTGTCCAAGGCCCCCGGCGCCATCACGGCCGATGCCAAACCGGAGAAGGCTTTCATCACGTCGGGGATGTGCTCGCGCAACTCGCGTGCCAGGGGGACGAGTGCGTTCATGACGTCGGTTCCGTGCGTGTGATCGGTCATGGTCCCAGTGTGCCGTTTCCCGGGCCCTCGAAGAAGGGACCACTGCCCGAAAAGGGCAGAATGTTCCCATGAGCCCGTCCGGTTTCCAGCCCACCCCTGAACGATTGCTCCCCGATCTCACGCTGAAACAACAGATGGTCATGCTGGCGCGCACTCTTTGGCGCGAGGGTTACGACGACCATCTGGCCGGGCACATCACCGTGAACCTTCACGACGGCACGTTGTTGTGCAACCCGTGGCTGCTGCTCTGGAACGAGATCCGACCCGAAGACATCATCCGTATCGACCTGGAGGGCAACGTGGTGGAAGGCGACTGGCCCGTTCCGCCGGGGATTCCTCTGCACCTCGAGTTGCACAAGGCCCGGCCCGGCGTGGAGGTCGCGCTGCACAATCATCCGCTCTACGGAACCGTGTGGGCCGATCTGGGTGAGGTACCGCCGGCCCTCGACCAGAGCAGTGTGTTGGGCGGCGGTGAGATCGCTCTCGTGCGTGAGTACGGCGGATCGGTGGACGACCCGGGCACCGCCGCCGCGGCCATCACCGCCATGGGCGACGCCGACCTGGTGTTGCTGGCCGGTCACGGCGTCTTCGTTCTCGGTAACTCCATTCGTGCGGTGCATCAACGGGCGGTGGCTCTCGAGCAACGTTGTCAACGGGCGTGGCACGTGCGCGCCGCGGGTGGGAGCGGCGAGTCCCCCTTGCCGACGTGGTTCAGCGACCGCATGAAGGCTTCCGATGGTGACAAGTTCGTCGGATTCTGGGAAGCGATGGTCCGCCAGGAATTGCGCGACGACCCGACGTTGTTGGACGGCTGAAGGAGAACATGAGCGGACATCTGCACATCACGGTCTCGTCGGGTGGCTTCGAAGCCAACGACGCGGGCTCCATCGCCATGGTCACCGATGACGCGGATGTTCTGCTCGACGCCATCGTGGCGTCGCTGGAGGGAGTCGACTTCAGCAACATCACGCGTATCCGGGTCACCGCCGACGACGACGGTGTGGTGGTCCTCGGCGTGGATGGACGGCCTCTTCGTCCGATCATCTGGGAACACGACGAGTCCAGTGTTCCCGACGCCGGTTGGTGCCTGAAGAAGCACGACGAATCGTGGTGGACACGCGAGGCGGGAATGGTGCCGACGTTTCGTTCGATGGTCACCAAGCTCTCGTGGCTGCACCGAAGCGAGCCCGACACGTGGGCTCGTGTCGCGCGCGTCTGCACTCCGGCGCAGTACGTGCGTTGGAGGTTGGGTCGCGACACGGGAGGCCCCATCATCGCGTCGGCCGACGAGTTAGCGTCCACGGGCCTGTGGAACACGGAACGTGACGTGGTCAGTGACGCGGTGACTGGCTTGATCGACGCCGAGCGGGACTGGACCGGTGTTCTGCCCACGGTGCGTCCGGTCGACAGTTCCGTCGGCTCGCTCTACGGCGTTCTCGTGGTGTTGTAAACCCGACGTTCACCCTGTGTCCACGTGGTGGATGCATCGATGTCAGGGTGTCGTCAGATGCCATGTCTATGTTTCACGGCGTGGTTCGTGGTCGCGCCGTCGTGGGAATGCTCGCACTGACGACACTGGTGGCGTGTGGAGAGAACCATCCCTCGGCCGAGTCCTCCGACGACACGCACTCGGTCGTCGACGCGGAAGTCCAAGTTTCGACGACTCTTCCCACGAGGCGCGTCGGAACCGAATCCGAAGCTGACGACGTCGTCGAAGCGGTCGAGAGTGATGTGACGACGCTCGGTGCCACCACCGTGAATGGCGGTCCGGTCATCTCGTCAGGGTCGGCGACGACCGTCGGGTCGAGCGTCGCCACACCGGCCACGTCGGCGACACCGGCACCGCCGGCCACCGTCGTTCCCACGGTGATTCCTTGCGACGCGGTTCCCGACGCATCGTGCGCGGGGGCCGATCTGCGCGGACAGGAGCTGATGTTCGCCAACCTGCAGGGAGCGGATTTCCGGGGTGCGATCCTGGTGGGAGTGGACCTGTCGGGTGCCGATCTGTCGGGCGCGAATTTCACCGGAGCGAACCTGACCAACGCGAACCTGTCCGAGACCGTGTTGTTCGGAACCGATTTCACCGGCGTGCGCCTGACACGCACGAACCTGCAGTTCGTGTTGTGGGACGATTCCACCATCTGGCCCAGCGGGTTCACTCCGCCCGACTTCTGAGCGACGTCAGTCCAGATTCGGGGTTCCGTACGTCGACGGAATGTCGACGGTTCCGCGCCGCTTGTGAAAACGCCAGTGGCCGTTCTCACGTACGAGTTCGTCGTGGTGTCGCCCGATCATGGTCA
>JAURHL010000154.1 GCA_030833305.1 Acidimicrobiales bacterium
ATTCCTCCTCGCTTGTCGCCCACGACACCCGCTGGTGTCGAGTCATTTTCGTTCCGTCATTCGTCGAGCAGTGAGCCGAACGCGATCGCACCCGTCACACTGAACAACACGGCGAACACCACCAGCAAACCCAGCCAGGGCCAGCCTTCACCGACGGCGATTCCGTTCGTGCCGAAGGCCGATTCGGTGGCCCGGGTCGCCCCGATCAGCACGGGTGCCACCACCGGAAGAACGAGCAGCGGAATCAACGTTTCGCGGCCCTTGGCCCCGGCGGAGAGACCTCCGTACAGGGTACCCACCGCCGCCAATCCGCAGGTAGCGGCCAACGCCGTGGTGACCAACAGCACTCCCCCTTGCCCCGAGATGTCGGCCCGATAGAGAACGACGGCCGCCACCACCAGCACCACCACCAGCACCAGCAACTGCGCCATCAGAGCCAGTGCCTTGCCGAGGAAGATGCCCGCACTCGGCGCACCCGAGGTGCGCAGTTGGTCGAGAGCTCCGTCGGCACTCTCCACGGCGAACGAGCGGGCGATCACGAACAAGGTGCTGAACAAGGTGGCCAGCCACACCAGACCCGGTGCCACCCGCTCCAACACGGCGTCGCTGTCGAGGGCGAAGGCGAACATCACCATCACGATGAGGGCGAAGGGAAGCACTTGATTCGTGAGCACCCGCCCGCGCCGTTCGATGCGCAGGTCCTTGATCGCGATCAATCGAGCCGTGGCTCGCACCGACGCGAAAGCGCGACGCGTCTCGGTCATGAGTTCGCTCCGAGATCTCGCACCTGACCGGCCACCACTTCCACCTGTCGCGTCGCCAACGTGCCGGCGCGTTCCAGCTCGTGACTGGCCACCATGATGGTCGCGCCCGCCCGTGCCGCCTGACGAAGAACCTCGTCCAACTCGTCGCGCCCGGCGGCGTCGAGTCCGGCGTGTGGTTCGTCGAGAAGCCACAATTCGGCGCGACGCGCCACCAAGGCCGCCAGAGCGGTTCGTCGTCGCTGTCCCGCCGACAGACGGGAGACCTGGACATCGGCGAGACGACCGTCGAGTGCCATGCGCTTCAACGCGGCGGCGATCTCGGCATCGGATGCCCCGACCGTGCGACCCCAGAACGCCACGTTCTCCGCGACGGTGAGGTCGGGATACAGCCCGTTGGCGTGACCCAGCAATCCGACGCGATGACGCACCGACCAACGATCGGTCGACAGGTCGTGTCCGAGTACCCGACCCCGACCACGTTCGAGTTCGATCAGACCGGCACACAACCGCAGCAAGGTCGTCTTGCCGGCGCCATTCGGTCCGCGTAGCAGAACGATTTCGCCCCGTTGCACGGTGAGACTGGCCCCGGCCAACACCGGGAACGCTCCGAGCACCGCGACGGCGTCGTTCAATTCGACGGGGAGATCGAGCGCCATGCCCCCTCGACGCTACCTTGCCCACCGGTCTCGACGAGGGGGTCGCCGATAGCGTCGGTCAGGTGGCTGACGACGATTTCGGGACGAACCTCGAGCCGCCCGAGGACTACGACCCGTTCGGCATTTCCAAGCCCATTTCCCGCGCGGAACCAACCGGTCCGGTCGAACCTCTTCTGGATGCGGCGAACCATCCCTCCGACGCTTCCATGGAGCCACCGGTCAAGATCCCCTTCTGGGACCGCCCCAAGCAACCTCGCGATTGGTACTGGTTCCTCGGTCGCCTCGGCAGTGGTCTCATCATCCTCGGTCTGCTGATGTTTCTCTTCGTCGGCTACCAGTTGTGGGGCACCGGCATCGAAGAAGCCCAGTCGCAGAACCGGCTCGAGAACACGTTCGCCGATCTGGTCGCTCGCGCGGACGAGGCCCCGGTCGACACGACGATTCCGGGCGCATCGACCTCGACCATCGCGCCGGACGGCGAACCCGAACCCGCCGAGACGCGCGCACCGATCGCCATCGTCGAAGGCGACCCCGTGGCCATCATCGAACTGCCCACCATCGGCGTGAAGAAGTTCGTGGTGGCCGGCGTGCAGACCGCCGACCTGAAGAAGGGCCCGGGCCACTATCCCGACACGCCGTTCCCCGGCGAACTGGGTAACGCCGCCATCGCCGGTCACCGCACCACCTACGGCGAACCCTTCCGTCAACTCGACGAACTCGAATTGGGTGACGAGATCAAGGTCACCGATCTGTTCGGACGCGAGTTCGTGTATCGGGTCACCGGAACGCAGATCGTCGGACCGTCGGATTCGTGGGTGGTGGCCACCACCGATCCCACGCGCGCCGTGCTGACACTCACCACGTGTCACCCCGAGTTCTCGGCCAAGCAACGCCTCATCGTGTCGGCCGAGCTGGACACCACCATCAGCACACCGGCGGATCATCCCGCCGCGGCGTATCCGTCGAAGAATCGGCCCGCACCCACCACCATCCCCGAACCCACTTCGACCGTGTCGTCGACGTCCGGCACCACCATCGCCGACACCGCCACCACGGTCGCGCCCACCACCACCGTTCCCGTCGTCACCGACATCGAGGTGGAAGCCGACGTCTTCGAGAGCGGATGGTTCTCCGACGGTGCCGCCTGGCCCCACGTGCTGGTCTGGATCGCACTCGAGATACTCGTCGTGTGGGGCGCGTGGCGGGTGGCCAAGCGTTTCCGCAATCGCCTCATCGGGGTCGCCGCCGGGATCATCCCGTTCTTCGTCGTTCTGTACTTCGTCTTCCAGAACGTGAACCGGTTGCTGCCTCCGAACCTCTGACGATCTCGATCAGTCGCGGTTCAGCAGGTCCGAACAGAAGGCCACGGTGCCCGACACCAACGCGTGCGGCGCCTCCCACGGAACGAAGTGTCCGCAATCGCGCAACAGGAACGGACCCACGTGCCGACCGAAGATCACCGCGGCCATGCGATCGAACGCCGGGTAGATCACGTGGTCCGACGGCCCGTACATCACCAACGTGGGGGTGACGTCGTTACGGCCCATCACCGTGGGCTCGGGTCGCTTGGACGCGTCGAACGCGCTCTCGTAGGCGCCGAACGAGTCGCGCAAGGTGTCGGTGTCGGCGAAGGGTTCGGTGTGGAAGTCCACGTCGGCGGGCGAGAACGTGCCCGGATGGGCCCAGAAGCGACTGGTGTAGAACGTCGAGATGTAGGCGCGGCGAGCGACCGGTGTGGAGAGCTCCTGCGCCAAACGATCGGCGTCGGTGCCCTGACGGATGAAGTAGTCGGCCGACTCGCGTGGCGCGCGCGTGCCCGGAATGTCGGCCATACGTTCTTTGTCGTAGGGCAACGGAGAGTTGAACAGAACCATGCGGTCGACGAAGTCCGGATAGCGCAGGGCCATGTCCTGGATGACCGGTCCACCCAGATCACCGCCCAGCACGACCACCTTGTCGTAACCCAAGTGATCGTGCACCAACGCGAACAGATCGCGGGCGTGCGACACGGTGTCGTACCTGCCGTCGGGCGCCGAGGCGCTGTCGCCAAAGCCCCGCAGGTCGGGCACGATCACGTCGAATCCGGCGGCGACGAACGGTTCGATCACCTTCCAGAAGATGCGCTTGCTCTCGGGCCACCCGTGCACGCACAACAACGCCACCCGCTCGCCGGTGACACCGGCCGTCTCGTGCACGAAGGCCTGCTCGAAACCGCGCGGCGCGGCGCGCTTCACCTCGAATCGATTCGGATCGATGCTCACGTCGCCACGGTACCCGTAGCCTTTCGCCATGGACGCACGGGAATTCCGCGAGAACGGCCACGCCGTGATCGAGCTGATCGCGAACTATCTCGAGACCGTCGGCGAGCGACCCGTCACCTCCGACGTGGCACCCGGCGACGTGCGCGCGCGACTGCCCGAGCATCCGCCCACCGCACCCGAGCCGTTCGACGCGGTGCTCCGCGACGTGGTCGACATCGTCATCCCCGGGCTGACGCACTGGCAGCACCCGAACTTCTTCGCCTTCTTCCCCGGCAACTCGTCGTACCCCTCGATCCTGGCGGACCTCTTGACCGCCGGCCTGGGCGTGCAGGGCATGAGTTGGTTGTCCAGCCCGGCCTGCACCGAGGTGGAGACACTCATGATGGATTGGATGCAGGAACTGCTGGGTCTGCCCGAGCGTTTCCACAGCACCTCCACCAACGGTGGTGGTGTCATCCAGGGTTCGGCGAGCGAGGCCACGTTGTCGTCCATCCTGGCCGCGCGTTGGAAGCGCACCGGCGGTCGGGTGAACACCGACGGCGACACGTCGAAGTTGATCGCCTATTGCACGTCGCAGGCGCACAGCAGCATCGAGAAGGGCTTGCGCATCGCCGGCATCGGCACCGACAACATAAGGATCGTCGCCCACGACGAGAACCTCGCCATGGACGTCGACGCGTTGCGCGCGATGGTGGAAGACGACGAACGGCGCGGTCTCATGCCGTTCTGGGTGTGCAGCACCCACGGCACCACCTCGTCGGGCGCCTTCGATCCCACCGCGGCGATCGCCGCCGTGGCACGCGAGCATCACATGTGGTTGCACGTGGACGCGGCCATGCACGGCATCGCCGCTCTCGAGCCCTCGTTGCGATGGGTGAACGACGGACTGGAACTCGCCGACAGCTACTGCACCAACCCGCACAAGTGGATGGGCGTCAACTTCGACTGCGACCTGTTCTGGACCGCCGACCGCGTCGCACTGTTGGGCGCGCTCAGCATCCTGCCCGAGTACCTGCGCTCGGCGGCCGCGCAATCCGGTGCCGCCATCGACTATCGC